>JAYEOA010000113.1:27653-31106 GCA_034722515.1 Thermodesulfobacteriota bacterium
GCGGCAAATTTAGTCAATGTAGTTGTTTTTTTCATGGTTAGTGTCCTTTCGTGACAGGTTAAATAGTTGCGTACTAAGTGTTAAACAAATGAATCAGCGCTGTGTTCTTGTGATTCTGTAATTTGCAACTGGTGTGCCAAATAAGTCGCGAAAAGAAATGTATGTGTTTTCAGTAGGTTATCTTGGGAATGGTGCCAGAGTAGTTAAGATGGCGTTCGACAAAACAGGTATGGCTCGACATAATTGTCGAGCCATAAAGTATTGGTTTGATTGTATCGTGTGCCCTTAGCGGTAACGATTTAATCGATAAACTGTTTGGCAATAGCGTTGAATTGCTCATGGATGCGCTCAAAGCAGCTAAGTACCCGGGGATCAAAATGCTCAGGTCTGGTTCTGTCGTCACCTTCCACAATAATTTTTACCGCTTCGTTATGACTAAAAGCGCGTTTGTAGGGGCGCTCGGTGATGAGGGCATCGTAAATATCAGCCATGGTCATTAAACGAGCCGACAGGGGGATGTCATTGCCGCTGCAACCGTGGGGATAACCGGAACCATCCCATTTTTCATGATGGAATTCAGCAATTTCACCGGCCATGAGTAATAGGGGAATATTGCCGACAATGGTTTCCGTTTTGTGAATAATGTCGGCACCCATGGTGGTGTGTTGCTCTATGATGGCGAATTCCTGTTCCGTTAAACGACCGGGTTTATGTAATATATCATCATGTATGGCCACCTTGCCGATATCGTGCAAGGGCGCGGCGTGGTAGAGCATCTCGATGGTCTGTGGGGTCAATATGTCCGGCATCTGTGGTGTCATAGCCTGAGCGAGCACTTTGACATAGGCTTTGGTTCTCTGGATGTGAGCGCCCGTTTCCGGGTCACGGTGCTCGGCCATTATCGCCATACTGGCGATGATCGCTTCCTGAGCATGTAGTAGTTGTTCTGTTTTATCTGCGACCAGATCTTCGAGATGGTCGCGGTACTTCTTGAGTTTCAACTGGGTACGTACCCGCGCCCGAACAATTGCCGGACTGAACGGTTTGGTGATATAATCTTCGGCACCCAGATTGAGACCTTTTTCCTGATCGGCATCGTTCGCCAGAGCGGTGAGGAATATCACCCGAATCCCGCGTGTTCTGTTGGTGCTTTTCAGACGTTGACATACCTCATAGCCGTCCATCCCCGGCATCATCACATCAAGGAGGATTAGATCGGGCATTTCGTGTTGTTCGAGTAATTTTAGAGCGGTCGCTCCGTCAAGGGCTACGCGCAGATCGTATTCATCGCCAAGGACGGCAATGAGGGTATCGATATTGCTATCGTTATCATCGACAATCAGAAGTTGTTGTTTTTCTTTAGACATCGGTTTTTCCCTCTTGTAATTTACTTTGCATATCCTGCACTAATTCCAATGCCTGAGTGAAGCGATAGCGCTCCAGCCATTGTTGTAACTGGATAATATCAGCGGTAAACTCGACAGTCCAGCGTTTTTGTTTTAGTTGTGTAGCTAGTTCAGCGCATGCCTTCGCTTGTAATTTTTCCAGAGCAGGAACAAGTTGGGTTAATATTTCGCCTAATTGCTGCGTTGTTGCGGTCGGTAAATCATCGTTGCTGGTTTCAGTTTTGTCAGTCAACGGTGGCAGGTTCGCACAGGCTGCCAGCAGTGTTTCAAGCAGTTCCAGCATCTTGTTTAACGCCTGAGGTTGTTGATGGTTGCGTAATTGTGCTTCGAGCTGGGTCGCGGCTTCCTGTAGCTCTGTTGCCCCCAGAGTGGCCACTATCCCCTTCAGAGTATGCACCCGTATCGTGGCCTGCTGATGTTGCTCCTCCGTAAGCTCATGGCGCAGCATGGTTGCTGTGGCGGCGAAACTGGAGGCAAATTTTTGCAGCAGTTGGTAGTAGCGTCGTTGGTCGCCATCGGCGTAACGTAACCCCTGCGCAATATTAAGCCCCGGTAAGGTCGCCAGTTGTTGGAGCAGCGATGGTGGGGAATCATCCGACTGTTCATCGGCAAGGCTAACCTGTTTTTCCTGCGGCAGCCAGTGTTCGAGTTCGGCATAAAGCTTGGCCGGGTCGATGGGTTTGTTGATATGGCCATTCATCCCCGCGTCGAGACTTTCCTGACGATCCTGTTCAAAGGCGTTGGCCGTCATCGCCACAATGGGCAGTTGCTCTATGGTGCAATTATCCAGTTGGCGAATGGTGTGGGTCGCTTCCAGACCATCCATAACCGGCATTTGGATATCCATCAATACCATGTCATAGTGATGATTACGCACCATCTCCACGGCGACAGCGCCGTTAATGGCTTCGGCAGCGTTTATTCCCACCTTTGCCAATAGATCGCGTGCCACCTGACGATTGAGTTCATGATCCTCCACCAACAGCAGTTGCACATCATTCCAGTGGGTATCACTGGCAGTGATTGTAGGAGTAGTTTGTGTAGCAGTGTAACCAAAAATTTGCATAATGGCATCAAATAGTGGTGATGGTTGTACCGGCTTGCCCACAATGGCGTTAAACTCGGCATCTTGTGCCTGATGCATCAGCAGCTCCTTCTGGCTGGCGGTAACCATCAAAATGCGCGGAGCTTGAGATAGGCGTTGCTCTGTCAATAGTCTGACCATTTCCAGTCCGGAGATCTCCGGCATGGAATAGTCAATTACCAGCAGACCGAAGGGGCTGCCATTTTCATCTGCTACACGCACGGCGTTTAGGGCGTCAATGGCACAGCTGGCTACTGCAACATCGAACTTCATGTGGGTGAGTATGTTTTTTAAGATACGCCGCCCGATGTTGTTGTCATCCACGGCCAACACGCGCATATTCAGAAGTTTATTGACGGGGATCAGGGAGCGGATCTCTGACTCATCAGCTAAAACCTCAAAGGGGAGATTGAAACGGAAGGTACTGCCCTCATCGACAACGCTTTCAAGGGTCAACTCGCCCCCCATCAGTTGGCACAGTTGACGGCTGATGGTCAAACCGAGACCGGTGCCGCCTTGTTGGCGGGTGTTGGAGCTATCGGCTTGCACAAAGGGCTGAAACATCTGTTCCTGCTGGTGAGCACTGATACCGATGCCGCTATCGCTGACACTGAACTCAAGGGTAACTTCGTCGTTGTTGCGCTCCAGTACGCGCACCGCCAGAAGGATATCGCCTGTGGGGGTAAATTTTACTGCGTTGCCGAGCAGATTGCCCAGCACCTGTTCCAGCCGTTGCGCATCACCCCTGAGCTGGTGGGGAACCTCGCGGCTGATATCAACGTGTAGCTCCACCTGTTGTTCATCGAGGTTGTAGGCATGCAAACTAACCACGCTGTGAAATACCTGTTCTGGCTCAAAGGGGGCAAGGTTAATGGCCAGTTGATGTCCCGATTCCAGCTTGGATACATCGAGGATATCGTTAATAAGGGCCAGCAACTGGCGCGACGAGATACTTATTTTTTG
>JAYEOA010000114.1:0-8591 GCA_034722515.1 Thermodesulfobacteriota bacterium
CTCCATCTTCTATCGCTTTGAGCAGTTCTTTATTGGTAGCCGCAACAATGCGGATATCAACATGAATATCTTTAGTGCCACCGATACGCCGGAAGGAACGCTCCTCCAACACCCGCAACAACTTGGCTTGCGTGCCCATGGGCATGTCACCAATTTCGTCGAGAAACACCGTGCCGCCATTGGCCATCTCGAACAACCCCCTCTTCTGGCTTTTGGCATCGGTAAAGGCACCTTTTTCATGTCCCATCAACTCACTTTCCAATAACGTTTCTGGCACGGCGGCACAATTGATAGCCATAAAAGGCTGTTCACTACGCGAACTATCATAGTGCAAAGCACGGGCAACTAACTCCTTGCCGGTACCACTTTCCCCCTGTACCAGCACTGTCGCCGCTTCACTGTGGGCAACCTTAGCCACCATGTCGAGGGCATTGACCATGTGGGAACTTTTCGCAATAATTTTTGCGGAACCTTGGGTTCGTTTTTTTTCGGTGCGCAGATGTTCAACCTCTTTCTTAAGAGCCTGAGTCTCCAACGCCTTGCGCAGCACCACCGACAACTCATCAAGATTAAAAGGCTTATTGATATAATCGTATGCTCCAAGCTGCATCGCCTTGACTGCGGTTTCCAGCACCCCGAGAGCAGTGATCATAATGACGCCAATATCACCATCTATCTCCTTGATCTGCTCCAAGGTTTCGATGCCATCAATTCCCGGCAATTGGATATCCAAAAGAACCATATCCGGCGATTCTTTGCCCACCTGCTCCAGAGCCTGCTCGCCAGAACCAACCGTATGAACAGTGTAGCCCTGTTTTTTCAGGCTTTGCTCCAAAGACCAGCGGATCAAATGTTCATCATCGACAACTAAAATCCGGTAGTTTTTCATTCAATTCCTCTCCAGTTTACGCTGGCGGCAAATCTACTACCGGCAGTGATATGGCGAAAGATGTCCCCTCACCCATGGTGCTCATAACAGAGATCTGTCCTGCGTTCTGTTTTATCAATTGCTTACAAATCGCCAAGCCGAGACCGGTGCCACGATTCTTGGTGGTATAAAAAGGTGTAAAAATTTTATCAAGTCGCTCTTCCGGCAATCCTGTTCCTGTATCGACCACCTGAATACGCACACAAGGGTTCTCAACGTGCTCATTATTTAACTCAGTCTGTAGCGTAAGTGTTCCACCATCGGGCATAGCCTGTAACGCATTGATGATAATATTCAGCAACACCTGTTGAATTTGTTTTCGGTCTGCCCACACGCAGGGCAGATCATCCATTAACTCTATAACCTGTCGCACCCCTTTAGCTTCGGGATGTTGGTCCACGAAGAACAAAGTTTCCTTGACCACATTGTTGATATCCAAATAATCACATTGGGGCAAACCCGGTCGGCCAAAATTGAGTAAATCGGTGGCGGTTTTATTTAATCGATCAATCTGAGCCAAAATGTCCCGCACCACCTGATGGCGCTCATCCTCCAGTGGAAAGTCGTCGGCCAAAACCGTCACCGCACCACCAATCCCGGCCAGAGGATTCTTGATTTCATGAGCCATCCCCGTAGCCATTTCACCGATAGATGCCAGACGATCAGCCTGTTCCATCTGTTTAAAGTGAACCTCTTCCAACTGAGATTTTGCCGCAGCCAGTTTTTCCACCATCGAATTAAAGCTATGCATCAAATCTGAAATTTCGTCGCTATGCTTGGGCACAATCCGCACCGTCAGATCGCCCTGCTCCACTTCGGCCATCCGTCTGGTAATCACCTGAATCGGCTCACGAACAAAACGCAGTAGGATGATAGATACTCCAATCGACAACAATATGGTGATAAAAATCATCGATAACGTGAAACAACGTGACGAGCTACTCAATTTGTCCATTGTTTCCTGCATAGAATAACTAAGATTCAACACCCCAAGAATTTTTTTTGATTCGCCATGGCACTGCTGACACAAAGAATGGGTAATAATCGGCTTGCTGATGCTCAACACCTCTTCACCATAATGTTGAAATATTCCCGATGTTTCGCTGCGACTATAGACTTCCCAATCTTGGGCGAAAATTGGTTTATCAATTTCGGCAAACACCGATGAATTAACTACCAGACCAGTATCTGGATTAAAAATACGAACACCTAGCAAACTTGGATTACACGAGATAAATTCCAACGTTTTTTGCAACTTGGCTGGATCGCCCTTACACTTGGAATTAAAAATAGCATTTTCGATCGTTGCCATCAAAATTTCGGCACCACCTATGGTCAAATCGATCATGTTTTCCCGATCACGCTTATAGTGAAAAGCGGTAAACACACCAATTCCAACGGTCAATAACAGCACATTCATCACTACAATACGAACGATCAAACTACTTCTTAACACTTCAATTCCTTCATACAAAAAATTCTCGCAAAAACACAATTAGCGCCCGGCACTAAGATAGGCAATAATCAATTCATCCAGACTCAACACTTTTTTCTTGGCCGTTATTTTTTTAGCGAACGCCGGTTGTTTCTCTGGTTGTTTCTCTGGTTGTTTCTCTGGTTGTTTCTCTGGTTGTTTCTCTGGTTGCACAGCGTTCATCGCTGCAATACGCTCATCATGGCAACCATCTTTCAACTCACGCAGCATCTGTTTATGCTGCTCCTTCATACGCAATTCCACCACCACCGCTAAATCATCACCCGGCGCAATATCAGCATAAGAAGATGTGTGCCGGGCAAGTATCGTTCCACCACTATAAAGCAAGGTAGTGATCTGGGATTTTTTAACCCCGCTATCTTCCGTTTGCACGTGGTATATTTGTTCTTTATATTGAAAGTTATGGTTAAATCCACCAACCATAGCGTTTACTCCTCCAAGCTACCAGCCTGTGCCGCCATCAACTCCTTGATTTTAGCCACTGCTTCGAGGGCATCGTCTGCGTATAGATCGGCACCTATCTCGTCAGCATATTCTTGCGTCACCACAGCGCCACCCACCATGGTAAACACCTTGACCCCTGCTGCCCGCAACGCATCTACGCTTATCTGCATCTGCTGCAACGTAGTGGTCATAAGTGCCGACAACCCCACGGCATCCACATCTTGAGCCAAGGCCTGTTCCACGATGGTGGCAGAGGAAACATTCTTACCCAGATCGATCACCTCAAATCCGTGATTTTCCAGCAGGGTACAGACAATATTCTTCCCGATATCGTGAATATCACCTTCCACTGTTGCCATCATAATCTTGCCCAGGGTCGCGACATCTCCACCTTGCATCTCCTGTTTCAAGCGGGCAAAAGCCGTTTTCATGGTCTCGGCACTGAGCAGCACCTGAGGTAAAAACACCCGATTTTCGCCAAAGCGCTTACCTACTTCCTCCAGACCTGCAAGCAACCCTTCATTGCTGATTTCCTGCACCTGCAAGCCATCATCCAAGGCTTGTTCCACCAGAGAGACTACTCCATCCTTGTCACCATTGATTATCGCTTTTGCCAGCTGCCCGCGCATAGAATTATCATCGCCATACTGTTCAACCTCAGCTGCGCTACCGCCAACGGTAGTTGACATCTGCAGGACAGCGCCAGCATATTTATCAATATATTTTTCCGCTCGCGAATCTTTCCCGGTCAACACCATGGCACTGTGAAATGCCCCCATCATCATCGCATCTTTAGGGTTGATGATCGCAGCACTTAGACCAGCCTGTAATGCCATGGAAAAGAAAGTAGCCGATAGCAGTGGACGGTTGGGCAAACCGAAGGAAACATTGCTCACCCCAAGCACCGTCGCCATCCCTTTGCCGGTTAACTCCCGTATCGCCTGCAGCGTTTCCAACGCCTGATCTTGTTCGGCAGATACCGTTAGCGCCAGACAATCGACAACAATATCGCAAGCCGGAATACCGCTCTTGACTGCACGATCTATAATACGCTGCACAATAGCCAACCGCCCGGCAGCTGTTTTAGGTATCCCTTTTGCGTCCAATGCCAGTGCGATGACCGCCGCCCCGTATTTGCGCACTAACGGCAACACAGCATTCAAACTTTTCTCTTCACCGTTTACCGAGTTTACCAGCACTTTGCCAGCCGCAGCTTTCAAACCACGTTCCAATGCAACGGGATCGGAAGAGTCGAGTACCAGTGGGGTGTTACATACACCATTGATGGCATACACGGCTCGCTCCAGCGCCAACGGCTCATCGGCACCCGGCGCACCACAGTTTACATCGAGCAGAGTTGCCCCGGCATCGGTCTGTTCTTTTGCTTCACGGCGGATATAAGCGGTCTTACCGTCACGTAATTCAGCGCTATAAACCTTTTTACCGGTCGGATTGATGCGTTCACCAATGATGGCACATGGTTCATCTAGCCCGATAGTTACCACCTGGGTTCGGCTGGCGACATATCCACGTCGCAGCGGTGGCGTCCAACCGTGATCAAGCATATCCAGTTTTTGCCGCATAGTACGAATATGCTCAGGTGTAGTACCGCAACAACCGCCAATAACCCGCACTCCGAGTTCGATTAAACGCTGGTGGCAATCGGTCATCTCCTGCGGTGATGCCGGGAATGTGGTAACACCATCGACAAGAACAGGCAAACCGGCGTTTGCCTGAACAATCAATGGCAAAGTACACACCTTACGCATCTGCGCCACTAAATCCACCATCCCATCGATACCGCAACCGCAGTTGGTGCCCAGCACGTCAACCCCAAGACCTTCAAAAATAACCGCCGCCGCCTCGGGCGGAGTTCCCAACACTGTGCGCCCACCATCTTCAAACGTCATCATGGCGATAACCGGCAAATCGGAATATTCACGACATGCCATAACAGCGGCTTTAAGCTCGCGCACATCCAAAAATGTTTCGCAACTGAGCACATCGGCGCCACCGGCAACCAAAGCACGCACCTGCTCACCGAATATTTCTACCATCTCATCAAAACCGGCATCACCTACCGGTTCAACAAAACGCCCGGTTGGACCAATGCTACCAGCAGCAAAATCACAATCAGGATTCAGCAACTCCTGGCGAGCTAACTCCATGCCACGGGCGTTGATCTCGTACAGTTTATCTTCTAGACCATAATGAGCTAATTTGCTGCGCGTACCACCAAAGGTATTTGAAACAATAATTTGTGCTCCGGCCCTGGCATATTCCCGATGTACCCCCGCCACCACCTCCGGTGCATCGAGGTTCATCTGCTCTGGACAGCCTCCCGGTTTTAGACCACGGGCTTGCAACATGGTTCCCATGGCACCATCAAGGATCAGTACCTGCTGTTCAATGGTTTTAAGGAATCGACTCATTCGGGCTGTTCTCCTAAGGGTTCTGACACAGTTTCAATGGATTCAAGTTCAACTTCGATGGCTGGAATCTCAGTTTCCTGACGCACCAACGAAAAATCGACACCAATAGGCTGACGCAGATCAACATGACCACACAGCGTCTCTATCGGTTGTCCTTCAACGAGAAGCACCAATTCACGGATATGGGGAAAATTCGCCGCCAGCGTGTTAACAAGAGCATGAATAGTTAACAATTCGGAACTACTCCCACCGGGATGATAGCTAATAAATGCCCGATTAAAATTAAGTCGAACCGTCCCTTCGATAATCTGAACACCAAGCAACAATGCTTGCTCTGGCAACACCGGGATAGTATCGGCTACGGGGCCGGCAATCAGTGCCCGCACCAACGCAAAAACACACTCATCTTCACTAAAACACTCGTCAATATTGCGTAATTCCTGGACCAAAAATGATGATTCGGTATCGCCAAAATAGAGTATCACTTCACGTTGTACTTCAGGTATTTCGGCAATGGAGCCACTAGGCACATCGGACTCAGATGGCGCCGATTGAGTTTGCTTAAAAGGATTCAGCACAACGGCTACTCCGGCTAAAAAAGCCAAAAGCGACAACAGTAACAGCCAGATCACAACTCTTTTCATCTCTCCACTCCGCCCACGCCAACCGTGACCCCCCTGCCAGATTCACACAACGACAAAGCCACCCGCTTCACCTGGGTTAGCTCTGTGCCAAGAAACGCTTCCCCCACCCGCTCAAAACGCTGGGGGACATCGGTGACAAAAAATTGCCAATTACCGCAAGCTCCCAAGTTTAGCAGTCCATCCTCAACAAGCAAACGCTGCACTGTCCGCGCTGTCTCTTGTGCCGAATCAACCATTTGAATAGACGCTGGCAATACCTGCTTCAATGTCGGCTTCAGTAGCGGATAATGGGTACAACCCAAAACCAGAGTATCAATATGAGCATCCAACAATGGAGCCAAATATTCGCATGCCGCTAAGCGGGCAACTTCGTGTTCAGCCCAGCCCTCTTCAGCCAAAGGAACAAACAGTGGGCACGATGCTGACAGGATTTTAATCGCCGGATTCAACGCGCGCAATGCCAACGGATAGGCATCACTCGCCACCGTCCCCTCAGTGCCAATCACCCCGACAATACCGCTACGAGTCAAAGCAACAGCGCATTGTGCGCCAGGAGCAATCACACCTACCACCGGAACATCCAGTTGATGCTGCAACAATTCTAACGCAACAGAAGATGCCGTATTACACGCGACAACTACCATCTTAACCTGCTGCTGCACCAGAAAATTAGCCGCCTCAACAGCGTATTTTCTTACCGTATCGGAACTTTTTGTCCCATAAGGCACCCGGGCAGTATCACCGAGATAAATTAAATTCTCACCGGGCAACAATCGACGAATTTCGTGTAATACCGTCAAACCGCCAACGCCGGAATCAAACACTCCAATCGCACTTTCACAACCAACATCAGCTTTACAACCGGGCACGTAAATCTCATTTTCTTAAACCTGAACCAACAAACAGTTCTCAACTGGCTTAAATAATTAAAGTGTAATAGCAAAAACCTCTTTGCCAAAAGGGAATTGAATGTAACTATTCAGCACATCTCACAAGAATGTGATGATAGGCACAAACACGCAACGAGTCAAGTATTTCAGATAATTTCATCCTTGTATTTCTGCCCGAAAATGTTATCTTTTTCGCACATTAAGGTACAAACATTTACCCTCATCGCGTCCTCGCAATTTCAATGAGTTCACGACCATCAGGATTGGATACGCCATGGAAGAGTCAATAGATTGGATTCACGTACTTAAGACAGAAGAGATCATCAATTATGTGTACGACCTTGATCTGTTACATAATGTATGGTTTATTCTCGGTGCCGTACTGTTCGTCGCCATCAGCCTGTACATGAAGTGGACACTGTTATTGTCCACCACCCTCAGCCTCACCGCCCTGATCACTATAGCGACCATGGTCAGTGATCGGGGAACCAATCTTGAAAAATCATCCGATGGTATTTTCATGTTCATCGGCGGCGGCGCTGCCGTCATGTTTTTTCTCATCTATATGATTTTTATGCGGGGCGACTAACCCGATTAAGGAAACAACTACCGTGACCAAACGCGACATTATCACCCTGTCTATAGGTGTAGCCGTTGTTCTATTTCTACTGGCTGCCCCAGAACAAACAACACCAAAGCTACCAACAGACGACACCCACGCCAATTTCCACCTGATCTACCAAAAGGATGGGAAAAAAGCTGCAGAAAAATTCTGCAAGGATTGTCACGGCCAACCTGGAATGGAGTTCCCCCAAGGGCATCCAGACCCAAACCGCTGCCTGTTTTGCCACAAAGCCAACCATTAACCACACGTAATTCCAAACAATTCTTGGGCGACGAAAAAGGCCGATTCGGAACATCCGAATCGGTCTTTAAAGGCTGTCCGACAACAGCAGTGAGGCGCCTGTAATGCTTTCGCAGAAAGTAAAAAATCAGATGGCTAAGCAAGAAGCGCCAAATGCAAGGCGCGTGATTGTCTCTGTAGAGACGTTGCATGCAACGTCTAATACGTACATCGAAGCTGCGAGACAATTACGACTGGTTCTGTAATGGCGCAGCAGTTGGTGAGTTTTTGCGACGCCATCTCCTGTGGCAAGTTTTCCTGCTAAAACAGTCCAGAGATTTTCCCTAAGAATCCAGCCATTGATATAGCTGAGAACACCATTGCAAATGAGAATAGTTTGAAAGACATGGCACGGTTCTCTCGCAGACCAGCATCAATCTTTATATCAATGCGATCAATGAGGGTGTCAGATTGTTACCTGATACCCCTCTATTGATTGGCACGGCATGCAAATGCCACGGCATTGTCGATGGTCTTTGCCATACGATGTTGTAAAAAACATAACCCACACTGTGCATCGGCACAGGACAAATGCGTTGATTGAGGGGCAAACTTATACGGGTCTGGCGGTGGTGACTGTTGAGTTCCTTTGTTAGAGTTACAACCATCAAGGCTTGTTGTGGCAGGTAAGACTTGATACCTCCTTTTCTTCCTTAGTTGTACAACACAACAAAGCCGGTTCGGACGCCTCCCCGAATCGGCTTTGTTGTGTTGTACAAATCAATTGGGGTCGCGGTAGGGATGTCGGTTACCCGACACCCCCCGCACAGATCCCAAGCATGCAGAATTACCGCACTGGGCTCCTGCCTCAGGTCAAACGCAAAAACATTGCTGTTTCTCGTACCCTATTCAAT
>JAYEOA010000115.1:0-8512 GCA_034722515.1 Thermodesulfobacteriota bacterium
GGGGCGATCCGCTGACCATATCGGACTGCATGCTGGAGGATGTTCTGCAGCGCTTACAGCGTATTCATCATGTTGAGGTTATTCGCATCGGCAGCCGCGCACCAGTAGTATTGCCCGAGCGGATCACAGCGGCGTTATGTACCATGTTGCAGCGCCATCAACAGCGTCAGTCCCATCAACCCTATCAACCCCATCAACCCATATACTTTTTGACCCACTTCAACCATCCTGCCGAGCTGACCGAGGCGACGGTCGAAGCCTGCTTACGGTTGGTCAATGCCGGGATCTCGTTGGTTAATCAGACTGTTCTGCTGCGCGGGATCAATGATGATGCCGCTGTGCTTCATGGTCTATTTCATGCTTTGCACCGTCTGCGTATTCGACCCTATTATCTGCATCAGATGGATTTGACCAGCGGAACCAGCCATTTTCGTACCCGGTTAGAAGATGGCATCAAGATTATGGATCAACTACGCGGGCCGCTATCGGGGCTGGCGATACCCACCTATATTGTCGATTTGCCCGGCGGCCATGGCAAGGTGTCCGTAACGCCAGATTATGTTCAAAAACTGGGGGATCAGGCGCAATTGCGGGCTGCGGATGGGACGTTGATAGATTATCCTAACGCAGTAGATTCTTGCTAAGTTCGACAGCCTCCTCGTAATCGTGTATTTTATCTCCAGTTCTGAGTATTTTCGCATTGACAATCGTTTTCAATATCAATATAGTCGTGACCGTCAGGGTGAGCTGAGTTTGTCGTTTGCCTCCCTGCTGAGAATAAAAGTCAAAATCATATAGTGAAGGGGCGGAATAGTGGAGCTGTTAGAAAAATCAATGGGCTGTAACGCGGTAGGCAATTGCTGTCGAGACAAGATTCATCAACTGGCACAGTTCTGGCCTTTAAATCGACGTATCACCTGGAGAGAAATGTCAGACGGCTATCCCGATCCACGAGAGTGTCTGGCTGCATTCCTTGCTCTGGGCGCTGCTGAGGTGTTGGCGGGAGTTAAGCCTGCCAATTTGCTGCGCATCTCTAATCGAACCTACTCCTGTGGGCGCAATATGTATCAATTGTGGCAAGACTACGGTCAGGAATTGCTGGCGGATTCTCCTATGGTGGCAACTTCCATGCGTAACGATGATGGCGGAGTATTGTTGCTTATATATTCAACGCAGATTCTCCAGCGACGCCTGAATAGCCGTTGCTCCCACACCTTTTTGACCTCTTTACACTATGACGCGCCCGGTAATATTGAACACACGTTGCAACAGTTGGCGTCGCGCTTTATCGATAATGAATTTCCCCACGAGATCGGTGTGTTCCTCGGCTATCCCCTCAAGGATGTTGCCGCATTTATGGGGCGCAGTCATTTGCCGGTCAGCAGCCAGCGGCTATGGAAGATTTATGGCCGCTCGCGTCGCAGTGAAACACTGGCCGATTTGTATTTGCATCACCATGGTGTGGTGGTGACTCAGTTACGTCAACGGCGTGGCGCATCATTTCGTTTGCTGAAAGGCGGGGCGCTTCGTCATGGGTAACGATTTACGAAAGATTACCGCCTTACCGCTTTTGAAGGGATTGAGCGATCAAACCACCACTGCGCTGCTGGCGAGCGGTCGCCGCCGTAGCTTGGCTCGCAAGGGTTCAATTTTAAGCAGTCATGATCTGTCACAACGACTCTATGTTTTGCTTGATGGCAGGATGAAGATGTTGCGCACCGGTAGCGGCGGCGAAGAGTCACTGCAACAGCGATTGATGCCGGGAGATATTTTCTGTCCGGCGGCTATGGTCTCCGGTCAAGGCTGTGGAAGTTACGCCGTAAGTCTGGAGTCGTGTCAATTGTTGAGCTGGTCTCATCGATGGTTTAACCGCTTGATGGAACAGGATGGACAGCTGAGGAAAAATCTGATGCTGCTGTTGGCTCGCCATGTGGAGGAGGAACGCCATAAGCGCTGTCTGTTGCAATGTGTCAATGTACGCGCAAAGGTAGCGTCCTTTCTGCTGGCGCGGATAAACCAAAACGATAACGATTTGTCGGCGGTGCCAGAAACGATTGACGAGATCGATCTGCGCCCCATCTCATTGACAGCGCAGGAACTGGGGATGGCACGCGAAACCATGTCACGCGCCTTTTCCACCTTTGAACAGGACGGAATTCTGTATTGCCGCCGTGGCCTGATCCGGGTGCGTGATTGTTCCCGTTTACAAATGATCGTCGATGGTGGTGACGGCTGTTGCTGTCAACGTGCCGGATTGTAAAACAAAATTTATGCGTTACAGATATTTGCCGGTGATGCTAACGGTTTCAGTGCTTTTTCCCTGAGCTGGGCCATGGGAATAGCCAATAACATCAAAACTTTCAGAAATCTTTCTTACCAGCTCTGCATAGCCGGAATATTTACCACGCATACAGGTGGAAACATGGATAACCTGTACACCAGCTTCCTTCATCGTATTTAGCTTATAGTCAAGGTCTCCACTGCTGTTAAAGAAACCGCATAGCTCAACATCTTTACCTTGGTAGATTTCAAAACCTTCTTTTTTGGCAAAAAATGCATCTAAACATCCTTTTCCAGTACAGCGCAACGCAGTCTCTTCACGAACTAGAATCGCAATTTTCATGGGAACCTCTTTAGTAGAATAGCAAGCGCAATTGCTTGACAGTTGGTAATTACTCAGTACCTCGCAAATTGGGTACGTGATCCGCATAGCAAGGGTATTTGTCGCCATGGACTTACGACAATAAGCCCCATGGATGGGCAACACTTACAAACAGTCGGCGTCCCTTGATATGGGGATTGCGTGCCCATCAAGCTGAATAGTTACGACAGTTGTTACTGTAAGCAGATGATTTGAAATTGTCGATCACTATTTTGTGTTTATTGATATTGATAAAATTCAGCTAAAAAATAATCCCGAAAAGCAGCCGCTTTTCGGGATTATCTGTATGAATTTTATTGGGTACCAATGGTGTCGCTACCCTTAAAACTCGATGGCCAGCTGGGCGGTGATCACATCGACCTCAGCATCATTTTCGTACTTATCGTGCAAATATTCCAACGACAAGGTGGTGTATTCCATAATGCCGCTACTGACAACGCCGACGTAGCGGCTTTCGGGCAGGAACTCTCCGCCATCGTCTGAGCCCTGATAGGCGAGGCCGACGGTGGTTTCTTTGCCTGCGGCCTCAAAGGTGTAGCCCATCTCGGTGTTCCAGGTCGAAATCGCGTCGCCTGTTGTTTTAACGCCGTTAACCAGATATTCAGGATCATCCATAGCCCCTACGTACTCGCCAATCAGGGTAAAGCCAGCCACGCCGATGACAATGTGAGCACCAAAGCCATCTACATAGTCACGCAACTCCAGCGTGTCGCCATTATCCTCTGCGTCAGCGACCATCTCTTCAAAGGTATCGCCCCAACTATCAGAATCGATCAGGTTGTTGATGTAGCACACACCGGCATCCATGGTAAAATCGTTCTGCTCTAAGGTATAACCGAGCTTGGCACCAAAGTTGTCGATGTGGCTGTCTTTGCCCTCTTCATCAATGTCGCCATTGAAAACATACACCGAGCCGTAAAATCCGGCCTCTTCAAAGCCTATTTCCAAGGCGCTTTCACTGGTTTCACCCAATTCAAGGGTCAAGGGATCTGAAATCATGTTGGAGGTAAAATCGCCAAAGGGAAGATAAATTTTACCCGCACGTAAGAACATGGGCAGATCATCCTCGCCATCGAGGAGAATGAAGGCTTCGTCAACATCCACGTCTCCTTCACCTTCTTCCCACAGCAACAACACGCTACCACTGACATACTTGGTAATCGCTACATCAACGCCCAGTTCCACTGTGGCCAGGGTGATATCGCTGGAATCTTCATCGTCCTGTGACGGATCATCAAAATCGATTTTTTCATAACCGACCTCAGCCTCAATCAGGCCGCTCAGGGTGATACGCTCGGCCCAGGAGCCTAACAACGGCTCCGGTGCAGATTTGTCGGATTGTTCGGCTAACTGATCTTCCAGCTTGGTAATGCGTTCCAGTAGCTCATAATTAGACAGATCGCGGGCAAAAGCATAAGGCAACAGCATCATGCTGGTAACAAGGCAGACGGTCATCATCAATAAAAACTTTCTCATCGTTCTTTTCTCCTGTTGTTAAGAATTATGATTTTCAATTTCAACGCATCATACCTATGGCGCTGTTAGTAAGTTGTGACCAGAGTCACTTTTTACAGATTTTTTACAAAAATCGCAATGCAAAGATTTTTGTGACTTAAGTCACAGATTTATTATTTCAACTCTATACAATGCCTGTTCATTCGACGCTATTCAAATGGGATGTGGTGAAGAGCATTTTACTTAGAGGATCAGGAGGAGAGTGTGAACCAGAACGCTAAAGCAAGCCTACTACTATCAGATCTGCAACAAGACCAGAGGGGTACCATCAAAATGTGTGTGGCCAGTGGTGTCTTAAAACAAAAATTGCTGAACATGGGTTTCATCCCCGGTGCTGAAGTTTTGATGATTCGCAATGCCCCTTTGCGTGACCCCATTGAAATTGGAATTCAAAATTACCTTCTAACTGTTCGTCGCAGTGAAGCGAAGTTGATTAGGGTGGAGGTGTTATGATTAATGTTGCCCTGGCGGGGCAGCCTAACAGCGGCAAATCGACTATTTTCAATATGTTGAGTGGCGTCAACCAGCATGTTGCCAATTACCCCGGTGTAACTGTCGATAAGAAATCGGCTATCGTCAAGCATTGTGGCGAAAGCTATCAGATCGTTGATCTGCCCGGAACTTATTCGTTCAGTATGTTTTCTCTCGAAGAGAGGGTGGCCAAGTCGTTCCTCCTTGATGAAGATACGGATGTGATTGTCAATGTGGTTGACGCCTCCAATTTGCGGCGTAATCTGTACCTGACTTTTCAGTTGTTGGAATTGGGTAAGCCGGTTGTAATGGTGTTGAATATGATGGACATCGCCACGCGGCGTAAGATTGCCATCGACATTGATATGTTGGCACAGATGCTTAACGTTCAGGTTGTTGAGTCCGTTGGGTCACAACAACTAGGAAAAGCCGAGATTCTTGCCGCCATTGAACGAGCCAGCCAACAGGCGATGACCAAACCCTTCAAGATCAACTACGGCGAATTGGAAACCTATATCGCCCAACTGGAACAACAGATCACTCTGGAATCGACCATCGCCCGGCGCTGGTTGGCCATCAAGGCTTTGGAATACGATGATCTCATCCTGAAAAAAGTTGGGCTGACCACAGAATCGATCCGCGATATCAGCGCGACGATCCATGCGCGTCACGATATCGATGTTGATCAGAGTTTCGCCCGCCAGCGCTACGATAGCGCCGATCTTGTCTATCATAAATGCGTTGCGGAAAAACAGCTCGGCAAGGTGAACCTAACGACAAAAATAGACCGGCTGGTTCTCAATCGATGGCTGGCGTTCCCGATTCTGGGGTTGGTGATCTACCTGATTTATCAGCTGTCGATTATCGGCGGTTATAAGCTGACCAACTACACTTGGCCGCTGTTCGCAAGCTTAAAAAATGTTGTTATCGACATGGTGCCCGAGGCGCAATTTATCGATGTCCCCCCCATCACCGATTTTGCTATTTGGATGGTGAATAGCGCCATCGCCCTTCTGAATTACTTGCCGATATTCTTCATCCTGTTTGCCCTGATTGCCATCCTTGAAGATGTCGGCTACATGCCGCGCATGGCATTTATTCTCGACCGAGTGTTTCGCAGGTATGGTCTGCACGGTCAATCGACCCTGCCATTGGTGTTAGGCGGGGCATTTGTCGGCGGCTGCGCGGTACCGGGAATCATGGCCACCAAGGGGATTGCCGACGAGCGGGCGCGGCTGGCGACGATCCTCACCGTCCCCTACATGAACTGTCTGGCAAAGGTGCCCTTTTACACCTTGTTGCTCGGAGCCTTCTTTCCGAATCAGATGGGGCAGATGATGTTTTACATCTCCACCGTAACCCTGTTTATCGCTCTGATCGTCGCCCGTTTTCTTACTTCAACCGTCCTCGCCAACCACGAGACAGCGCTATTTATTATGGAGCTGCCGCCGTATCACCTGCCGACGATTAAAGGGGTGCTGCTACGTGCTTTTCAGCGTGTTTATCTCTATATCAAAAAGGTGGTTACCGTTGTGATGGCAGTGGCTGTCGTCTTGTTTGTGCTACTGCAATACCCCGGTGTACCGGAAGATGAGATGGCGGGATTCAGGGGTGAGGCGGACAAAGCCTTGGCAGATTTTGACCGCAAGGCCAAAAAAACCGGCGTATACAGCTTAGTCGATGAACAAGCGGAGGTATTTGCCCTCATCAACCTGTATGACGGCTACAAAGCCAAACGGATGCTGGCCGGCAGCAAAAAAGCTGTGGCCGCTCTGGACAGATCATTTCTGGCGGCGAATCCCGAACTTTTTCCACTGGTACGGCCAGAAAGTACCGACGCCAAAAAAATTAATAAAGCGGTACGTAAACTTTCGAAGGTCAATAAAAGGCTACAGATGGCGATGAAGAGTGAAAAAATTGCTAACTCTTTTCTCGGCATGTTCGGGCGGGCGCTGGAACCGATAACCCGGTTCAGCGGCTTTGACTGGCGGGTTAATGTCGCCTTCCTCAGCTCGTTTGCTGCCCGGGAAAGTGCCGTTGCCACCCTCGGTTCCATCTATGAAAATGGGCAGGCGGGACAGCGTGCCGAAGAGTCGATTGCCCGGGATGGTGCCTATACGCCGCTGCACGCTGTGGCCATGCTGCTGTTCATGATTCTCTCCCCACCGTGTATTGCCACCATGGTTGTCGTCAAACTTCAGTCCAATTCATACAAATGGATGCTGTTTGCCACCTTTTTCCCGATCACCTTGGGGATCATCATCTCTTCGCTGTTTTTCACCCTGGCATCATCGCTGGGGTGGAGCGGCATCCAGATGATGCAGTTTTTCTATATTTGCGTTGCCGCTCTGGCGCTGGCGCTGGCATTTATCAAAATAAAACCGTCGGCCTGGCAGGTTGGCGAATAACTATAAAACCACCACCATAACCACGAAAGGATCTACATTATGAAAAAAATATTGGTTGTAACAATTGCCACCTTGGTTCTTCTCAGTACAAATGCTTTTGCCCACACGGCATTGATGTCGTGCTTCGATGAAGGGGACGGCACCATCACCTGCGAAGGGGGATTCAGCGACGGTAGCAGTGCCAGTGGCGTTGAGTTTCGCCTTGAGCAAAATGGCGAGGTGCTCCTGAAAAGCAAAATGAACGAGTACAGCGAGGTAAATTTCAAGAAGCCCGCAGGGGCGTATCAGGCGGTATTTAATGCCGGTGAAGGTCATACGGTTTATATCGATGGCGACGATATTGTTGAGTAGCTTCACACTGCTACTTCAATCAACACACCACCCAACGTATTACAACATATCAATTTAAGAGGAGAGAACGAATGAAACGAGTTTATTTGGCGATTACCATGTCACTATTGTTGAGCAGCAGCGCTTTTGCCCATTTTCAGATGCTCTACACCCCTGAATCGGCACTGGAAAAAGGGGCAACCATTGAGCTTCGCGAGGTGTTCACCCACCCCTTTGCCGATGAGCACACCATGGACATGGGAAAACAACACGATAGTGAAGAAAACAGCTCAGTCGAAGCCTTCTATGTCATCAACAAGGGGAAGAAAAAAGATCTGCTCAATACCTTGCAAACGATTACCTGGACAGGTTCACACAACACGGCAGCGGCCTACAAATCGCAGTACAAAGCAAAGCGGATGGGCGACCACTTGTTTATCCTGCAACCGGCTCCCTACTACGAGGCGGGTGAAGATATCTACATCCAGCAAATCACCAAGATGGTGGTTAATGTCGCTGGTGCTCCCACGGATTGGGACACGGAGCTGTGCCTCAAAGCTGAGATTGTCCCATTGATCAAGCCATACTCCATTTGGACTGGCTCGACCTTTACCGGCATTGTTAAGGGTAACGGTAAACCGGTTCCCTTTGCTGAGATTGAGGTGGAATATTTGAATCGCGATGTCAACCTCACCAACAACGCCATGGGTCCATCCTACATTGCAGCACCGCAAGATAGCTTTGTCACCATGGGGATCAAAGCCGATGCCAACGGCCAGTTCACCTTTGGCTTGCCACGTGCCGGATGGTGGGGATTCTGCGCCCTTGGAGCGGGCAGCGACAAAGAATACAAAGGGAAGGAACTGAGCCAGGATGCGGTTATCTGGGTTCAGGTCAAAGACATGAAGTAACGTGTTGAATAACGATTAAGCCGGGTGTTTTGCGCCCGGCTTTTTTGCCACCTTGAAAAGGAAATCCCCATGGAGCAATGGATCATTTTATAGAAGCATAGGGGACGTTCTTTACGATTTTACTTCATCCTACACAACAAACATATATAAGCTGTTTAGCATACCACGCTTACCTCGCATAAATAATCCCTTCTGCTGTAGCGTGACATCGTTAG
>JAYEOA010000116.1:0-1594 GCA_034722515.1 Thermodesulfobacteriota bacterium
TGTACGAGGCAAATTCGTGGATCAGGCTTATTGTGGGAATCTGATGGCGAGATAATGCCGGTAAAACTGCGCAGGATTCTATGCTGTTTACCAACGCATATTTGAATTTGAAGCGGTTGCTTAGATACTTTATTTGCCCGGCACATAAACAATTGGCTGCTCTGAGATATGGTGCGATAATCACGATTGCACCGACACGGCGAAAATCATCACACAGCGGTCCAGTCCCTAACAGCAGCACGAAAACATTATAACGACCTACAAGCTGCCGCACCAGATTAAGAGCCAGAATCGGCGCACCGGTTCTCGATGCTTCGTGACTGACAATCAGAATATTTTCCAAATCTGTCCGTTGTTGCGTTATGGGAAATGGCAACAACAAGCGAATGCTATTGACAAACAAGGTCGCAAGCAATCGAGTTAGTGCTAAAAAACCATGGTGCTTCCCATAGCGTAAGACCTTGAATAACAGTGTGCGCATTAAATATATTACCAATACCTTTATGGTCGATGCCTTTATGGCGACAAAATGGACAGATTTGTATTAATTAGCCAAGGATTTCCGCATCCATTCACAAGTCCTGGCGAGTCCTTCCTCAAACCCTACCTGCAATTTCCAGCCAAGCTCTTTATGTGCCAGAGAATTATCCAAAATGCTTACGGGAACATCAAATGGTCTGCCCGGTCGGTAACTACACACAACCTTGCGTTTGAAGACACGCTCTAACAGATTTATCAATTCATTGAGGCTGACCCCACTGCCAGAACTGATATTAAAAACCGACTTTTCTCCTTCGTACTCAACAGCACAGGCAAATGCATCGGCGACATCACCTACATAAACATAATCCCTGACGATTGTACCATCACCCCAGATTTCGATGGGTTGTTGCTGTATCGCCCTGCTGAGAAATACACCTACCGCCCCTTGGGCTGTCTCAACTCTCTGTCGCTCACCAAAGGGATTCGCTACGCGAAGAATATTTGCTTTTATTCCGTGTAAGCGCTGATACATCAACAGATATTTCTCAATAGCCAACTTGGTAATGCCGTAAGAAACCTGTGGCTCGGTAGAATGATTTTCATCCACGGGCAGATAAGCGGGATTACCATATACCGTACCCCCCGATGAGATAAAAACAATCTTGCGAATCTGTTTTTCTACCATGAGATTGAGCAGTTGCAAAGTGCCAACCAAATTGCTTTGTACATCATAGACAGGATCGTCGTTTGAGCTTTTGGGCAGAGTTGTCGAAATCAGGTGCAGCACAACATCAGCGCCATCGATTGCTGCCCCGACATCATGTATACTTAAAAAATCACCTGTAAGCCATTCAACATCCTCTGAATCGGAAAATTGTCGATATGGTTCGACGCGAGGACGCTCAAAGATACGTAACCGGTGATTATCTCTGAGCAATCGATCTGCAATTGCCGACCCGATGAAACCACCGCCACCAAAAATAGTTATTTTCATCGTGTCAGCCCACTCACGTTCGTTGTTGCCGAGCGTAAGTTCTTATCTGCAAAGCTTAAGGGGAACAACCGTTCCAGTGCATGGAGCATTGTTCCATCGTAAGGCAGCGGCTCCGGC
>JAYEOA010000117.1:0-8459 GCA_034722515.1 Thermodesulfobacteriota bacterium
GCTTCGCCGCCATTCTTACGAATGACCGACGCATGACTCGGGGCTATAGCTGGTCGCTAGCCTTTGCTATACAGGGACTTTCACCCTTCGATCTTTACCGGCTTTTACCGGCGCTTTCACAGCGTCCTCCCCCTCCTTACAGATTCTTTTGCATCTCGACCAGAAAAGATTTATCCTGCCCATATCTTGCATCGTAGAGAAGGCTACTCCATGTCTAACACACTCAATTGGTCTGCACTGCTCTCACCACAACGAGTTGACGGTCAGCAACCTCCATTAACAACGCCGGTGGGTGCCGAGCGTAGCGAATTTGAAGCCGACTATGATCGGGTAGTGTTTTGTGAACCATTTCGACGTCTAGCTCGAAAAACCCAGGTTCACCCTCTGGCTCCTAACGATCATATCCACAATCGCCTGATCCACTCTATTGAGGTGGGCAGCGTTGGTCGTTCACTGGGGAAAAAAGTTCAACATTTTCTCCAGCACCAGCATCCACAACAGCGGGAGCTATTTAACGATATTTCTCAGATTGTTCAAGTGGGCTGCTTGGTTCACGACATCGGCAATCCACCCTTCGGTCATGCTGGGGAATTTTCTATTCGCGAGTGGCTAGCCAAGCATCAAGAGTTAGTATTCGCTGACCGGGTGTCCGCCATCACTCGTAGCGATCTACTGCTATTTGAAGGCAACGCTCAGGGATTCCGTCTGGCAGCACGCCACGACAATCCCAAATGTGGCTATATGCGCCTGACCTATGCATCGCTGGGGGCAATGATTAAATACCCGTGGGGCAGTGACGACCCCAGAGCGATAGAAAAGAAAAAATTCAACGTCTTCGCCAGTGAAAAAAACCTCTTCACTTCCATGGCTACAACCATGGGACTACTGCGTAGCAATGGCAGTGTCGCACGCCACCCGCTGTCCTTTTTAACTGAGGCTGCCGACGATATCTGCTACCGGATGCTGGATATGGAAGATGCGGTATCAATGCGTATATTCCATGAAGCACGGATAAAAATGTTATTTCTGGAGCTGGCCGGTTGCCCGGACGACACATCGCTACCCATCGCCAAGGCACGCGGCGCGGCAATCGATGCCTTAATCAATGAAGCATTGGCGGTATTCTGTAACGATTATCAAGCCATCATGGTAGGTAGACGTCAGCAAGATCTTAAAGCCGATTTTTCACCCCGTTTTAGTACAGCGTTTACCAACATTGGTGAATTATATACGCAAGTTTTTTCCCATCGCGGCAAGCTTGGCTATGAAATCGGCTCATACAAAATCGTCGGACGAATCATCAAGGCTTTTGTGCTTTCCATTCAATCGCTATGTGATAATGGCGATTACGACTCCCTCGAATTTATCTCAAAACGCTGTCTTGATCTGGCATGGAGCAAAGAATATATCGATGAGCACAACAACCGAGGCTACGAATGGTGGTTGCGCCAAGTGTTCGATTTTGTCTCCGGCTTAACCGACAACTATGCCATCCA
Source organism: Thermodesulfobacteriota bacterium (assembly GCA_034722515.1). Taxonomy (GTDB): domain Bacteria; phylum Desulfobacterota; class Desulfuromonadia; order Desulfuromonadales; family Desulfuromonadaceae; genus Desulfuromonas. The sequence goes on from JAYEOA010000117.1 coordinate 1,497, forward strand.
GATCTCCAGCGAAATTGAAGGGGTGATCCGCCCATGAGCACAAACGACATTAAGTGGGTGGTGGTTACCGGAGCATCCAGCGGCATAGGGTATGCCATGGCATTAACCCTACAACAACATGGCTACCGTGTCATCGCTACTGCCCGCACGACAGAAGATCTCGATGCGTTGCAAAAACTGGGATTGGCGACAGTCAAACTGGAACTTGACGATGAGGTTTCGGTAAATCTAGCTATTGAACACATCAACCAGTGCTGCGGCAATCAGCTCTACGCCCTGATCAATAATGCCGCTTATGGTCAACCGGGGGCGGTGGAAGATATATCCCGTACGGCACTGGAACAGCAATTTGCCGTCAATGTATTTGGCACCCACCAACTCACCTGTGGACTGCTACCCTCGTTACGTGCCAACAATGGCGGACGCATTGTCAACATCAGTTCAGTACTGGGGTTGGTGGCTTTTCCGTGGCAAGGAGCGTACAACGCTAGCAAATACGCACTGGAGGGATTAACCGACACCCTGCGACTGGAACTACTTAATTCATCGGTGCATGTAAGCCTGATTGAACCGGGACCAATCCGCAGCAGTTTCCGCACCAACGCACTACACGCCTTCCACCATGATGTCGATTGGCAACAAAGTCACCATGCAGAACACTACCGGCGAATCACCGGCTATTACGCCGCCAGTGAGCACCCAACCCCGTTTACCGGCAGCCCCAACGACGTGGTTAAGCGGATACTACACGCACTGCGTTCGCCACGACCTCAGCCGCGCTACTATGTCACCCTGCCCACCTACGTGCTGGCCACCTGTCGCCGCCTGCTGCCGTATCGCATGTTAGACTGGCTGCTGCACAAACTTGGAAGCATGCGCTAAAGTAAAATGACAGGTATCTATTCAGCGTTATGGGCACGCAATCCCCATATCAAGGGGATGTTTTCGAGTTGCCTATTTTACTAAAAATAGATATACATAGGATATACATTGCAATTAAGGGGCGATCTATGCATACCAAAATACAAAAATGGGGCAACAGTCAGGGCTTGCGTCTTACCAAAATCATGCTTGAAGAAATTCAAGCTACGGTTGGTGATGAAGTGGAAATATATACGCATGAAGGGAAAATAATCATTGAGCCTGTTAAACAAATCCGGGGAAAATATGATTTAAAATCTCTGATTGCTAATATCCCCCAAGAATATCAACCAGCCGAGGCAGAATGGGGGAACCCTGTCGGTAAAGAGGTGTGGTAATGGTCTATATTCCCCGCAAAGGTGATTTTGTTGCCCTTAATTTTGATCCTCAGTCAGGGCATGAACAAAAGGGCAGAAGACCAGCAATTGTTATCAGCAATACGCTGTTCAACCACCACACAGGTCTTGCAATGGTCTGTCCCGTTACAAACACAAATAGAAACTTTCCATTTCATGTTGAAGTACCCAAAACTTCGTCTCTTTCCGGATTCATTATGGTTGAACAAGTTAAATCTATTGACTATAGACAGCGTAAAATTAAGTTCATAGAAAGTGCTTCGGTTGAAACCATAGATGAGGTTCTTAGTATTTTAGATGCTTGTATTTACTAGCAGCCTGTCGGGCTTGGCGAATCTTGCTAAGCCCGACAGGCTGCTAGCGCCACAACAGGTAGACAAACTTTTTGTGTCACTATAAATAAAGGGAATGAAACCATGAACCTTGCTCGCCTACTACTGTTCGTCATCCTGCTCCTCGCCCCGTTTACGACACACAGTGCCCCGATAACTACCGATCAGATCCCGGCGGAGTTAGCCCCATGGCAAGAGTGGGTATTGTACGGTCAAGATGATCGCAGTTGTGCGACGGTTTGGCGTCAAGACAATCGGCGGCGCTGTCGTTGGCCGGGTGAATTGACCCTTACCATCAACAACGACGGTGGCACTTTTCAACAATATTGGCAACTTGATCGCGAACAGTGGCTGGTGCTACCGGGGGATAACCAACACTGGCCGCAACGGGTGCTATTAAATGATCAACCTGCGCTGGTGATGCGTAGCGATAGCCCATCAATTAAAAAAAGTTCTGCCACCATCAGCAACAATACCATGGGCGACAATCGGCCGATGATTCTGGTTCCGGCGGGCAAACATCAGATTAGTGGTCACTTTAGTTGGCACAATCTACCCAAGAATCTCCCCATCGACCCCAATACGCCACTGATTAAACTTACCCGTAATGGCACCTTTATTCATCAGCCACAATTGGATCAAGGCGGGCTGTTATGGCTTAACAAGGATGCAACCAACAACAAACAAACAGAACAAGACGAAATTGTTTTTCGGGTGTTTCGCCATATCACCGACTCGATCCCATTGCAGCTCACCACACGGCTGCAACTGGAAGTCTCCGGTCAAGCCCGCGAGATACGCACTGGCATCATCCTTCCCAACGGGTTTGTACCCCAAGCACTCAACAGTCACCTACCAGCGCGCCTCGAAAGCGATGGCACCTTGCGGCTGCAACTAAAACCGGGTAACTGGACAGTGGAATTGGTCAGCCGCCACCTTGGCCCGATTGACATCTTGACCATGCCCGAGCCACACGGGCCGTGGGCAACACAGGAGGTGTGGTCGATTCAGACCCGCAACGAGCTGCGCGTAGTGAGCATTGAAGGGGGGGCAGCCATTGATCCCGCCCAAACCGGGATGCCCCCGGCGTGGAAACAACTGCCAGCTTACCTAATGGAACCAAATCAAACCATTAAACTGATACCCCGCAAACGTGGAGACAGCGATCCAGCTCCTGAGCAACTCAATATGCAACGCACCCTCTGGCTCGATTTTGATGGCAAGGGCTACACCGTTAAAGACCGGATAAGCGGCCAATTATCCAACAGTTCACGGCTGGAAGTCGGGACACAACTAGCCCTCGGTCGCGCCACCATCAACGGCAAAGACCAGTTCATCACCCGTTTAACCCCGAAATCTGGAGCCGGAATCGAACTGCGCCATGGGAAGATCAACCTTGAAGCCGAAAGTCGTATTACACCTGAACACACCACTGAACTCCCCGCTGTAGGCTGGCAATTGAATCCCGCATCGTTGCACACCCAACTCAATCTGCCTCCGGGATGGCGGCTACTGGAAGCATCCGGCCCCGACAGCGCATCATCCACCTGGTTGCGTAGCTGGTCGTTGTTGGATCTATTTATCGTTCTGGTGCTGGCACTAAGCTTTGGTCGGCTATGGGGCTTTTTAGCCGGGCTGGGGGCGTTACTCGGCATGGCATTGGTCTATCACGAACCCAATGCACCACAACTGGTGTGGTTGAATGTTTTAATTCCCATTGCCCTGTTGCGCGTGTTACCGGATGGACTCATCAGGCAACTCACACGCTGGTATCGCAATGCCGGATTGCTGGCGCTACTGGTGATTGGCTTAACCTTCTCGGTGCAACAAATCCGTAGCGCTATTTATCCTCAGTTAGATCCACAAGTAGCCCGATACCAACATTATAGCCACAGTTCCGGCGTTTCCCATCAAAGGATAAAATCTAAACCTCTAAAAGCAGATAATATGATCCGCCGCAGTATGGATGCTAAGATGGCTGTGCAGGCTATTGCGCCCAAGAAACTGATTCCCCAATACGATCCTGATCTGAAAATACAGACCGGTCCCGGTGTACCCAAATGGCAATGGCGTCGCGTTGAGCTACACTGGAACGGCCCTGTTACTGCGGATCAGCCCCTCAAGCTCTACCTGTTACCGCCATTAACGACCAGCCTGTTACTATTTAGTGGTGTTATATTGATATCTTTGATGTTCTTACGTTTGCTCAGCTCGGGGCCTCTGCCACGCTGGCGCAGATCACCACCCAAGGCGACCACTACGGCGCTGTTGCTAATATGTATTACGACCACCATGCTGACAATGGCGGCTACGCCGGTTGCAGCGGCTTTCCCTGAACCTGAGCTGTTGGAGCAGCTACAGCAACGACTTCTGGAACCGGTAAGCTGCTCCCCCAACTGCGTCGCCCTCGATCAATTAGAGATAAGTGCCGACCAACAACGCTTACGCCTGCGCATGACATTTCACGCTCAGGTAGATAGCGCCGTGCCGTTGCCGTTTCCCGCACGCCAATTGCACCTGCAAAGCGCCAGACTCCAACAACAAGGTGGGCAACAAGGTCAAGCTTCACTGTATCGTGACACACAACAAAATTTATGGGCGCGAATCCCCACAGGGGCTCACACTCTGGAACTCCATGCCACCTTGCCGCAAGGGCTGCAACGCCTCCAACTACCGCTACCCATGGCCGCTGGGATGGTGCATATCAAAGCGGCAAAATGGCAAATAACCGGTATTCATGACGGTGAGGCCAGCCATGGCCCCATCGAGTTGACCCGGCGCAGCAGCGCCACTGAAAAGCTACTACAAGCGGGAGAGATCCCCCCATTCGTTGAAGTACAACGCCAACTCCACCTCGGTCTCGACTGGCGGATTCACACCACGGTGCGCCGCATCAGCCAAGCGGGTCATGCTCTGCTGTTAAATATTCCACTACTGCCCAACGAGCGGGTCACCAGCGCCGACGTACAGGTGAAAGACCATCAGGCTCTGGTCAGTATGGCACCAAATGTTCACACCTTTAGCTGGAATTCCAGCTTAGAGAAAACCAGCCAGTTAGAACTGCTTGCCGGACAAAGCGAGCAGTTTATTGAAGTATGGCAACTGCATGTCGATTCTATCTGGCACGTTAAAAGCGCTGGGATTCCTTTGATTCACCACTACCGGCATGGCCGCTGGCAACCACAATGGCGGCCATGGGGCGGTGAAAAACTGACCTTGGATATTACGCGCCCGACGGGGATTAAGGGGCAGACCGTCACCATCGACAATAGCCAGCTCCAGATATCCCCCGGCAAACGCACTACCAAAATTGAATTAAAGCTCCAACTGCGCAGCAGCCACGGCACCGATCACATTATCACCCTGCCAGATCAGGCCAAGCTGGATCAGGTAATCATCAATGGACGCCCACAACAGATCAAACGACACCAACGGCTGGTTACCCTGCCACTGGTGCCGGGAAGCCAAACAATCCAACTAAAATGGCAACACCCCCAAGGTGTTGAGCCTATCACCCGCACCCCACAAGTGCATCTCGGCGCTGCCAGCGTCGATTCAACCCTGAAGTTAAACCTGCCCCACAGTCGCTGGACATTGTTTACCTACGGCCCGGTTCTCGGCCCGGCGGTGTTATTCTGGGGGGTACTGTTGGTGATCGTTGTCATGTCATTCATCCTCGGACGCTTCACCACAACCCCGTTACGCTGGTGGCACTGGCTGTTGCTATTTGCCGGATTAAGTCAAGCCAGCCTACCGGCACTGATTCCGGTAGCCGCATGGCTGATCTTTTTGGGTTTACGCCAAAAATGGGCTGAACAACTCGACTCCCCATGGCGCTTTAATCTAGCCCAGATCACCCTGATCGCCTTGACCATCATGGCCATGCTCACTATCATCGGTGCCATTCAGCAAGGGTTATTAGGCTTACCCGAAATGCAGGTGGCAGGCAATAATTCCACGGCGTGGAATCTTCACTGGTATCAAGATCGATCCAGCGGATTTTTACCCGAGGCATGGGTGCTTTCGGTACCGATGTATATTTATCGCCTACTCATGCTACTGTGGGCACTGTGGTTAGCACTCGCCCTGTTAAAATGGCTCCAATGGGGCTGGACATGTTTCAGTAGTCAGGGGCTGTGGCGTAAGCTGCCGCCAAGGACACCGCGCCCCGGTCGCGCTGAACGCCAAGCGCAGACAAAACAACAAAAAGTGCCTCAGCATCCGCAACAACCAACATAAGGGATACCATCCATTATGGAACATCTCGATCAAATCACTGCGGCCATCGCCCTGAGTATGGGAGCCGCCTGGGCCAGTGGGATCAACCTCTACGCCACCATCCTCGTCCTCGGTTTGATGGGTAACTCCGGGGCGATGCCCCTGCCGGAACAGATGCAAATTGTTCAGGAACCTATAGTCATCGGCGCCAGCGCCCTGATGTACTGCGTTGAATTTTTTGCCGACAAGTTTCCCGGCATCGACACCGGTTGGGATGCCATCCACACCTTTATACGCATCCCCGCCGGAGCCGCGTTAGCCGCCGCAGCCGTAGGCAATGTCGATCCATCCTTCAGCCTCGCCGCTGCAATAGTCGGCGGCACACTCAGCGCGGCTACTCATGCCACCAAAACCGGTTCACGGATGATGATCAACATCTCACCCGAGCCGATCACCAACTGGGTTAGCTCAATTAGTGAAGATCTGGCTGTCTTTGGCGGTCTATGGGTGGCACTCAACCACCCGTTGCTATTTCTCAGCGCGTTGATAGTATTTATCATTCTACTGATTTGGTTATTACCGAAACTGTGGGGCATCATCTGCACAATGATCAATGTAATGTATTTCTTGCTAACACAGAAAAGAAAAAACAATCCCTCAGAGGATATTCATGAAATCATCGAATCAAATAACGAAGAGATATCTCCACCGACAATGACCAAGGCATCGGAACAACATGATAATTAAACATTGAAAAGGAGGCAAAAATGAAACGTTTCTTTAAACTGTTTTTCGCTGGTGCTATCCCCTTCGCGCTAGTGATGTTTGCCATCTCCATAAGCAACAACTCATGGCAACGGGCGCTGGCACTAGCGGTGGTTTTTGGATTTTTGTTCGGCTCATTACTGGCACAGGTTATTACCATCATTGAGGATCGACGGAAGAATAAAAATAAAAAGCAGCAGTGAAGGGACAAGGGGGGACGTTCTTTACATATTAACTTTCTCGATAAGGGACAAGGGGGGACGTTCTTTACATATTAACTTTCTCGATAAGGTAACTGGAGGAAAGTAAAATTGTAAGTCGCGGTAGGGATATCGGTTGCCCGATACCCCCCGCACAGATCCCAAGCATGC
>JAYEOA010000118.1:0-1590 GCA_034722515.1 Thermodesulfobacteriota bacterium
TTTGATGCACGTACTATGAGGGTATTGCTGGAGGTAGTTGAGCATAAACAAGATATGTTTAAGGAGCAATGGCATGAATATTTCGCCTGAAAAAATCTGGTTTGATGAAGACAATCTTTGGGTAATTTTGTCGGATGGACGCACTATTGGTGCACCACTGGTCTGGTTCCCAAGGTTGTTACACGCTGTGCATGATGAGCTCCATGATTATGAATTAAGTGTCCATGGCATACACTGGGACGCTTTAGACGAAGATATCAGTATTCAAGGGCTCCTTGCTGGTCATGGAGACCTGTCACAACTCAAACCAAACTGGGCGGCCTGAACCATGACTAAACTAGAACTCCCATAGAGATTCTCTTAGTAGTATCTATAGGACACCCACTTAGTTGCTTAGTTGACGTAACAAACCCTTATGCGATAGTGATAGTGAGAAATGTTTTTTTTGTTGACAGTTTGGGGTGATAAAATCATCTTGTTGATCCATTCACTGATACTATCGGACATCGCATAAAGTGGTTCGTTACTTGAATACAGGGGTTCGTCACCTTGAATGACTTTTTTACTTGCAGCACTCAGCTAGGTGGTTATAATAACCACCATGAATAGTAAGAAAGTCATCAAGCTTTTGGAAACAGACGGCTGGTTTCTGGCTCGGGTTAGAGGATCGCATCACCAGTTTAAGCACCCGACCAAGCTAGGTTTGGTGACAGTTAAGCATCCTGATGGCGACATCCCCGCCGGTACGCTGAATAGCATTCGTAAACAGGCGGGTTGGAAATAGGAGGTTGTTATGCGTTTTCCAGCCGTACTCCATACTGATGACGGTGTCCGTTTCGGTATTACCGTCCCTGATTTACCCGGTTGCTTCTCAACAGGAGATACCTTCGATGCTGCGCTGGATTCTGTGGTAGAAGCCATAGATCTGCACATGGAAGGACTGACCGAAGAAGGTAACGAGATCCCTGTGCCGCGCCCGATAGCAGAGCACCGCAACAATCCTGATTACGCTGAAGGCGTATGGGCTGCGGTGGAGGTGGATGTGTCACGTTATGAGGGGCGTGCCGAAAATATCAATATCACGATTCCCCGTCGCCTGTTGACGAAGATCGACAACTACGCCAAAGCTCACGGCGGAACCCGCTCCGGATTTCTGGCGGAGGCTGCACGAACAGCAATGCGTCACACTAGGTAAGGTAGTCACCGGTAGATGTCAAGTAAACTGTCGTATTTTTATCTATCCATTTGCTCGGAGTAACAACTGCTCCTTTGCCGCTTGCTCATAGTTCAACGTAACCACTTCAATGCGATCCCAATTTCTACAATTACCTGACCATCTTTCTGGTCGGTTGTTTTTAGCTGCAGCGTAAACTTCTTTCCTTCGTTGTAGAATTTCGTGATCCTCACCACGGTGGCGTTGTGCTGGAGTTACAAATTTAATGGAACTGTGTTGATGTTCATTGTTGTACCAATCTACAAATATTGCTGCCCACTGCCGTGCTTGATCTACAGTGTCAAAGGGTTGTTCTGGAAAGCTACGGTGATATTTTACCGTTTTAAACAATGCTTCAGAATATGGGTTATCATTAC
>JAYEOA010000119.1:0-1583 GCA_034722515.1 Thermodesulfobacteriota bacterium
TCATATTGAGCATCTCTCCTGCTCGTTCGGCTACTTCGACACTGCTGGAGGATAGTTCGCTGATCTCGGCGGCAGCACCCTGACTACGCTCTGCCAATTTACGTACCTCGGAGGCAACAACGGCAAACCCTTTGCTGGGGTAAAAAAAACATTGTATCATTGAATAAACTTGTGTATATTTTCGTCAACACACCCGCCATGCCTCTGTTCGTTCGCGATCAAGCACACTTTGGTGGGTTTTTTATTGCCTAGGATTGTCGGTCATGAATCAGTTCGCCAAGCCTCCTCTCACGATAGAAGACCAGCTTGCGTTATGGCAAGGACGCGGCCTGCATGTGCCCGATGAGCAGCGCGCCCTCCGCTACCTTTCAGTCATCAGTTACTACCGTCTGAGTGCTTACAGTCTGCCATTTCAGATTGCCGGGGATGGGCACAACTTTATTCCCGAAGCTGAATTTGACGACATACTTGATTTGTACGTGTTTGACCGCAAGCTGAGACTAATTCTCCTTGATGCCATCGAGCGGATAGAGGTGGCCTTCCGTGCGCGTATGACGCAAGTGCTAGGGGAACACCATGGCTCACATGCATATCTGGATACTCAAATATTTGATAGCCGTTACAATCATAGTTGGCTACTGAAACAAGTTGAGGATAAATGCCAGCAACGCCAAGCAGAAACGTTCATTAAGCATTATAGAAGAAAATACCGTGAGCCAGAACTTCCCCCAATCTGGATGGTGATGGAGATTCTAACTTTCAAGGAAATATCGGTATTGTTTTCCCAGCTACGACTCAAGGAAGACAAGAAGGCGATCTCTAAGTTCTGGACTCTCCCTGATGCTGTGCTGCGTTCCTGGTTTAGGGCCCTGTCCGATTTGAGGAATACCTGTGCCCATCAGTCACGCACTTGGAACCGTGAGTTTGGTAGCCGCCCTCTGGTGCCTAAAAAAGTTCCCTCTGTCTGGCCCGACCTGTCATCACTCCCCACAACAGGAATTGACCCTACCCGGCGGCTTTACTATTTTCTGGTGGTTATCGAGTATCTGCTGCGTAGAATAAACCCTGGCTCAAGTTGGCATCGGCGGCTTGTTGATCTTTTTGAAGAGCATCCCGACGTGAGTCGCGAACATATGGGCATCCCGGACCAGTGGGAGAAAGAACCATTCTGGCAGTTTTAATATGCACGCTCTTCCAGGGACGCAGGGACGGTGTTCATTAGTCGACTAAGGCTAAACAGACAGGACTTCTCTGCAGCTTAATCAACTAATCAATACCGTTATCATCCCCAAATCATCCCCTACTACCCAAAAAAGCCCCCCATCTATTACAACGATGAGGGGAAGTAAGTCAATTATCCGTTCTCAATGCTCAATTGCCCGGTTAATACTCTTTAAAATCATCATCGAGTTTATCACGACCACTACCCATATCCAGCATTAGACCACCATTGTCAGCTTTAGCCGCTGCCGGTTTGCCTGCACTCGCATGGGTAATACGTTGCGGCGCTGCTGTTGTTCGTGCCTCACGGCGCTTGCCAGCACCATTATCGACAACCTTAAAGAAACCGATGGTGTCTTGCA
>JAYEOA010000120.1:0-10064 GCA_034722515.1 Thermodesulfobacteriota bacterium
GTATTATGAGGAATTGACCACCAGCACCATTGGTACATAAATGGAGCACGTTTAGCAAAATGTTTACGAAGGGTAAATTTTCAAGCGCCCTGTTTAAGCGGGTTTGTGACCTGTCTGGGAACTGCTGCCAATTAAAGAATGTAGCTAGGAGAGCTTAATTTAATTTGCGTCAAATAGCAAAGATAAAGAGACTTATCGATTAGTGCCCAAATTGAAAGGTACTGAGCAGTTACGAATCGTTTTTGTGTTGTTGCCGGTGGAGATGCTTATCGAAGGGTATTCCTTCGCTTAAGCTATAGCCACAACCCTCGGGCAATGCGCCCCCGCAAAAGAAGATCCCTTTGTGGGGGAAATCGCGACACAGTTGCGGGCGGTTATCGTAATCCCTACAGCGGTTGTCGTTGCCAAGGCTACGACAATTAAACACTAGAAGCCCTTGTTGATCACGACCGTTGATCTCAAAGCGGGCAAACTCAGGGTGACTGTTTACTAACTTTTTGAAGGTTCGTTTGGAGCGCAGCCAGCGGCGCGATTGTTCCAGTTGTAAACGGCGGCAACAGGCACCGCATTGACGACAGTGACCGGTAAGGATTAGCTCCTTACCGGTCAGGCGCAGCTTGAGGTGTCGCCACCAACCGGCAATGGTTAGCATCTACAGGTTGAGCTTCTCGGCAACGAAGTCGATATCCTTATCGCCACGGCCACTGAGGTTGACCAAAATTCGCTTGCCTGCCATTTGAGGCGCTATCCGGATGACATGAGCCAGGGCATGGGCACTTTCCAGCGCCGGGATAATCCCTTCGATGCGTGATAAGGTCATAAAGGCGTCCAGGCATTCTTTATCGGTGGCGCTTTCGTAGCTGATGCGTCCGATATCTTTCAAATAGCTGTGTTGCGGACCGACGCCGGGGTAGTCCAGTCCTGAGGCGATGGAGTAAACCGGTAGCGGTTCTCCTGCGTCATCCTGTAGCACATAGCAACGCATACCGTGAAGAACGCCCGGTGAGCCAAGGGTGAGAGTGGCGGCATGATCTGGGGTGTCAAGCCCCATTCCTGATGGTTCAACGCCAACGATCTTTACCGATTCATCGTCGAGAAAGGCGGTAAACAGGCCGATGGCATTGCTGCCTCCGCCGACACAGGCGACCAGCATATCGGGCAATGCTCCGGTCATCTCATGAAATTGCTGGCGTGCTTCGATGCCGACAATCTGTTGAAAATCACGAACCATCTGTGGGAATGGATGAGGACCAACTACCGAACCGATGGCGTAAAAATAGTTTACCGGATCTTTCAAATACTCTTCAAAGGCACTATCGACGGCATCCTTGAGGGTCTTTGTCCCTCGATCTACCGATACCACTTTAGCACCCATAATTTTCATACGAATGACGTTCGGTGCCTGTTTGGCAACATCGATCTCCCCCATGTGAATTTCACAGTCGATACCGATGAGGGCGCAGGCTGCGGCCAGAGCGACCCCGTGCTGTCCGGCACCAGTTTCGGCAATGACCGTGGTCTTGCCCATTTTTTTTGCCAGTAGTACCTCGCCAAGACAGTGGTTAATCTTGTGAGCGCCGGTGTGGTTTAAATCTTCGCGTTTGAGGTAGATTTCGGCGCCGCCAAGCTGTTCGGTGAGGCGGCGGCAAAAGAATACCGGGCTGGGGCGACCAATGTAATGTTGTTGCAGATCAAGCAGCTCCTGTTTGAATTCTTCGGAGTTTTTGATCTCCTGGTATGCAGTGGAGATGTCGTTCATCACCTGTTGCAGCTCCGGTGGAATCTCCTGGCCTCCATACTGCCCGAAAAATCCTTTTTTGTCGGGGCTATTGGTGTTGTCTGGTATTGCGTTCATGGTTTCTCCTGGTTGGATGAATGGTAAGAGTTGTGGCAGCTTTGTCGGCGGCGATCTTCACGACGTTTTTGATACTCGGAAGGGGTATATTTATTGTATGCAACGCGGATACCCAGTACTAGCAGGGCGCTGCTGACACCAATGATGGCACTATACAGTGGCGGCGTGATCAAGGCGATGCGGATTAACAGGGTGGCAACGGCAAAGCCGCTGTTGCGAAATGCTATCCGATAGCACGAGCCGTAGCGCATGGAGATCAGCATTATCAGGATATCACTGAATATCAGCAGGGTGAAAAATGATTCAAAGGTTTGATTGGGTAGGCCGAGAAACAAACTGTTCCACCAGTTGATTCCCAAAATGGTCAAAAAACTGAACATCAGCAGTAGGGCGATGAGTTTTTTAATGCTGATGAAGGTAGCGGTATCACGTTCATCGCTGTTTAGTGGTTTCTCGTCTACTTGTCGATAGTAGATGTTCAGGATGACAAAAATAGTTAAGGCGCCCAGCGCCAGTGCCGCGATTTCCAGTGTTAAATGGGAGATTTCCTCCCATACCAACGGTTCATGCAGGGTGGATATCTCTTTGAAAATATTACGCAGCAGTACCAGCGAGAGTATTTCTACTTGCTTGCCCACCGAAATGGATACCGAATAAACGAGGCTGAATAGTAGGCTAAGAGCCTCAAAGGCCAACAGTACGGTAAAGACCAGCTCAATAGCTTCAAGGTGGTTGGTGGGAGTGAGGGCGGCAATGGGGGCTGGCATTAGGCCGAAACGGTTAAGCTGAATCCCCAACAATCCAAAAATAAATACCAGCACCAATAAATTTCCAATGCGCCGGTGCCCTTTGATCCCTTCGAAGGCGTGTTCCACTTTGTCAAAGCTGCGGTTGACTAAATTGTAGAACGGATGAAGGGTCATGGTTTTATCTCGGTTTAATAGGGTAGTTGGTGGCGGATAATGCACAGAACGACAAGGTCTTTCTCGGTGTTTTGCTGGAGGAACGTTTGTCGAGCCTGTTCAGGATATTGTGCGTCTACAAGTGCTTCGCCGTATTCTGTACCTTGTTGATAATGGACTTCAAAGGTGGTCATGGGTCAGGATGCTTTCGTTGTGTCTGTCCTTAGTGGGCGGCTGAACCGCCCGCTAAGATGATGGATTACGTTGCTGGGATAAAGTCGTTGGTGCTAAAATTCTGGGTGGCGAAGTAGTCTTCATTTGTTTCGCCGCGACGGATAAGTTCAACGCTGCCATTGCTGCGTAGCAACAATTCTTGCGGACGCAGACGACCATTGTATTGGAAGCCCATGGCGTGACCGTGAGCGCCGGTATCGTGGATTGCCAGCAAGTCACCTTCATCGATTTTGGGTAGTTGGCGCTGAACGGCAAATTTGTCGTTGTTTTCACACAGCGAACCAACTACATCGTAGGTGACGCTCGCGGGTTGATCCTGTTTGCCCACCACATCAATGTGATGGTATGCCTCGTACAGAGCCGGGCGCATCAGCGCCGCCATGCAGGCATCGACACCAACATATTGACGGTAGGTGTCTTTAAAGTTGATCGCTTTAGTTACCAGACAGCCGTGGGGACCGGTCATGAAACGACCACTTTCCATATACATGCGTGGTACAAAACCGTGCTCAGCCTTGAACGCATCGAACAGTGCGGTGATCTCTGTGGCCATGGTGGCAATATCGAGGGGTTGTTGTTCCGGTCGGTAGGGGATACCAAAGCCGCCGCCGATATTGACGAACTCAAACTCGATTCCCAATTCCTGCTTTACCAGCTCGGCCAGAGCCAACACCATGCGCGAGGTTTCCACCATGTAGCTGTAATCCAGCTCGTTGGAAGCGACCATGGTGTGCAGGCCGAAGCGGGTAGCTCCGCGCTGTTGCGCTTGGCGATAAGCATCAACCACCTGCTCGTGGGTAACGCCGTACTTGGCTTCGACAGGGTTGCCGATAATCACGTTGCCGGTACGCCGGGGGCCGGGATTATAGCGGAAGCAGATCAGCTCAGGGAAATTCGGCACTTTGTCGATCAGCGAGATGTCGTCGAGATTCAGGATGCAGCCGCCACCCTGCTCGGCAAAGGCAAACTCCTCGTCGCTGGTGTTGTTGGAGGTAAACATGATCTCCTCCAAATCGGCATCCAACTCACGGCTCATGATCAGTTCCGGAATAGAGCTGCAATCAAAGCCGAAATCCATCTCCTTCATGATCTGCATAATTCTCTTGTTTGGCAATGCTTTAACGGCAAAATACTCGCGAAAACCGTCGATGCCGGAAAAGGCTTGTTTCAATTGCTCGCCGGTGGCGCGAATGCCCTCTTCATCATAAATGTGAAACGGGGTGCCATAGTGTGCGGCAATTTCTGGTAAGGCCTTAAATAGGCGCTGTTTAAAACCCTCGGACATGGGCATGGGTTGATCTCCTTTTTTATGAAAATTATGGAATATATATAGCTTTTTATTCAAGTGACTATGAATCTGTAAGTCGGTGATTGTAAATAAAACTATGGTTATAGTGCAACCTGTTTTTTTTGATGCGGCATATTTGCACCTGTTTCGTGGGGTAATATCTCTTGGCACTGATCTTCATTGTGCAGATAGAGGCTCTGGCTGGGGAACGCCATTTCCATTCCAAGTTCAGTGATAATATCCATAATTTTCAAACATACATCTTCGCGTGCTGCGAGGTATCTTTCCCAATTAGTGGTTGCGGTAAAGCAGTAAACGAGAATATCTAGCGATGATGCGCTAAAGTTGGTGAAGTTTACCAGCATGAACTCTTGATTGATGGTCGGGTGCTGTTCCAACATGGTGCGAATGCGGTTCACTGCGTCACGCATCTGCTGTGGAGTGCTATCGTAGGTGACGCCGATGGTCATCTTGATGCGTCGTTTGGGCATACGGCTGAAGTTGTTCAGGGCGGTGGTAGCGAGAATATTGTTGGGCACGGTAATCAGAGTTTTAGAAAAGGTGCGGATTCTGGTGGAGCGGAAGCCGATCTCCTCTACAACGCCTTCCATGTCGCCGGTTTTGACCCAATCACCTACGCGGAACGGGCGATCAAGGAGAATCATGATGGAGCCAAAGATATTGGACAAGGTGTCTTTGGCCGCCAGCGCGACAGCCAGACCACCGATTCCCAATGATGCCAGCAGCCCGGAGATGGAGTACCCGAGATTCTGGATTACCAGCAATAAGGCGAGGACAACAATAAAACTACGGGCTATTTTGCGGATAAATGGCAGCAGATGCTCATCTAGCGGTGACCCGGTATGATGCGCCCAGCGGGTGATGGTTCGCTCCAGAATAGCTACGGCGTTGAATAGCACCCAGGCAATGTTGAAGGTGAACATGGTTTTGATCAGAGCGTGACTAAATTGGTGAAAATCGATTGGCTTGGTCGGTAGTTGCAATACCTGCAAGGCGATAAACATACCGCAAATGATTACCAGTAATTCAAAAGGCTTGCGTAAACTTTGCAGGAGTAGGTCATCAAAGGTGTTGGTGCTACGTTTAACCATTGGTGAAATAACCCTGGTTAGCAGGCGGCAGAACAGGCGCTTAAACATCAGAAAAACTAACATGATGCTAGCGGCTATAATGTAGCGTTGAATTTCTGCGTTAAAAAAATCAATTTCAATAGTGTTAAGCCAAGCGATAAGTTGCTCCATGCAAACCTCGGTGGGTACAGTGTTGTGGGTTTTTAAGAAGTATAAAGTGAGCGAGCCGGGGGCGTCAACCACTAAGGTGTTTTGACAATATATCAATAGTGTTTACACTACTGCTTGTGCCAGTATATCGTGAATCTGAATTATGGATGATATCTCCTCCTCAATCTTTGGATATGTCGAACGGTTTTAATAGATGGAACTTTACCAATTGCAGTCGTTTGTGGTGATCGCTCAAGCTCAGAATCTAACTCGGGCGGCGAAAAATCTTAATTTGAGTCAATCGGCGATGTCTAGTCAGCTCAAGGCGCTGGAGACCGAACTGGGGGTGTCTCTATTTAAGCGCGGTGCGCGGGGGATGCGCTTGACTTTGCCGGGGACGCAGTTACTGGAGCAGGCGACCAAGGTGCTCGGTTCGGTGCGTCAGTTGCGCGAGCAGGCGCAGTCGTTAAATCAGCAGGCGGGTGAATTGGTTACTTTGGGATTAAATGCCAGCCCGGCATTTTTGCGTATTGCCGATATCAGCCATCGTTTGACTCAATTGCATGGCGAAGTAAGGCCGGTATTTCAAACCAGTCAAACGGTGAAGACCGCGCACATGTTACGACAGGGGCAGATCGATATTGGTTTCCATTATGGGCGGATGGATGAGGGAGATATTGTCCATCATGTGGTGGCGCAGGTCAGGGTGTGTGTGGTGGTGCCAACCCGTATGACCACCGATATCTCTCAGTTTGATTGGGCGCAAATTGCTGCATTGCCCTGGATATGGGTGGGGGATGATTGCCCTTTTTATACCATGTTGATGGAGCGCTTAGAGCGGCAACAACTGATGCCGCAGCGGCGCATTATCGCCGTTGATGAGCAGATTGTTCGTGAGTTGGTTGCCGATGGACAAGGGGTGGCGATGATGCGTGAAGACGAGGCGTTGCCGCTGGTTAAACGGGGGCGGATCCAGATATGGGAGCCGGGTTGGCTGACGCTGCCGTTAGGTGTGGCATGGTTGAGCAGGAATGCCAGTCAACCCCGTATCCGTGCTGTGGTCGATGTGGTGCAACAGGTGTGGCAACCGCTGGATGAAGATAGCAGTGGTGTTCAGGCTACTCCTTATTGGTTGTAAAGCTATGGGGATTGCGTGCCCATCACGTGAGCAGTTACCTAAATGTTATTGTTGTGGAGCTTATGCGCATTTGCACAGAATAGATTTGTGGCTGGGGGGTCAAACAAATGCGGGTGTTGCCGTATCCATGGCTGACATCCTTTGCTAGAGTCACAACCATCAAGGCTTGTTGTGGCAGGCGAGGCTTGGTATCTCCTTTCTTCCTTTTATAGCAATAAAGCAACAAAGCCGGTTCGGACGCCTCCTCCGAACCGGCTTTGTTGCGTTTAACCCGATTCCGTGCTACCACAGCGTAGAATGCGGTTCGGAAAACCAACCGCAGTGTTTTTTATTGTAGATACTCCACCCCTCTGAACAGATACGGAGAAATCAATATGTTGGAAATTGGCCACGTCCATAAATTAGTTATCGATCAAATTAACGATAGCGGTGCCTTACTGCGCTTTGGCGATGAGTTGGTGTTGTTGCCACAACGCGAGGTTGCCCGTTCGATGCATGTCGGTCAGGATTTGGCGGTGTTTGTCTATCGTGGTCGGCAGGATCGTCTGGTGGCGACGCTGAAACCGCCTGTGGCGCAAGTGGGAGAGTTTGCTTTGCTGCGGGTGAGTCAGGCTAACCAGTACGGGGCGTTTCTCGATTGGGGGTTGGATAAGGAGTTGCTCGTACCCTTTGCCGAACAACCGGAGCGGATGCGGATTGATCGCCATTATATCGTGCGGGTGTGTCTGGATAATTCCGCTCGTCTGATCGGCAGTGCTCGCATTGAGCGTCATTTGGATGCGGAACGGATCGATCTCATTGTTGGCCAGGAGGTTGATTTGCTGCTATGGAAATTAACCGATTTAGGTGCCAAGATGATCATCGATAACCGTTATGGTGGTTTGCTGTATCGCGATGAATTACCGCACGGGATTGACCGGGGCGTAACAATGAAGGGTTATGTCAAGCGGGTACGTGAGGATTACCTGATCGATGTTACCCTGCGCAAGGTAGGTAAGGCTGGGCGCGAAGATTCGCGTCAGTTTTTGCTCGAAGCGTTGCAGGAGCAAGGGATGGTGCCGCTGACCGATAAGAGTTCACCCGAGCAGATTGAAGCGTTGCTTGGCCTGAGTAAAAAAGCGTTTAAACGGGCTGTTGGTGCCTTGTATAAAGAGGGGCTTATCGTTCTGGACGCGGAGTGTATTCGTTTGAAATAGGGTGGCATAAGTAGTGAGTCAACAGGCACGCTGTTTGCCGTGCCTGTTGACTGGCTGTTTTTATGAGCTTTTTTTGCGTAAGCGATCCATTGCTGCGGTAAGACTAACCCTTAGCCTTTCTAGTGCATTGGCCAACTGACCAACTTCATCGTTCGATTGTGCTGTAATCGGTTTATCGGTTTTCCCGTCAGCCAGATCAGATGCTGCTCTGGTTAATTGTTCTAGAGGTTTGAGTGATCTTCCTACGGTGGCTGTAATAGCGATAATTGATACAACAAAGACAAAAAGCAGAACAAGTATTAAAGTTTGTTGCAGCGCTGCTTTTTGCTGATTTATTTTTATTAGTGAAAAGCCAATGCGAAAGCCGCCCCAATGTTTATTTTTGACTGTAATCGGTGCAGATATGTCCCACATGGTTTTCCCTGTATCGCGTTTATATATTTGCAATAAATTATCTTGTGTATTTTGTGCAGCTTTAATCCCTACAGGGTCGTTAAACATTCGCTTGGTACGGTTGCCGACTCTATCCTTTTCAATGTCACCGGTGATTGGCTGCTGGTAGCGTGTGTTGTGAGTTGGAAGATAACCATTACGATCAACGGCGATAGCAAAGATTACGCTGTCGTCTTTTAAAAACTCATCTTCGATCGATAACAGTGACTTATCTAAGTAAGAATCATATTTTGTATGGTATTTAGGCGGATCGAAACCAGGGATCTCTTGATATTCACTGTCAAACGCATCTTTAACGCTAAATACTCCGTTGTCGATTGCTTCTTCTAATATGCGTCCAGTTATGCTTGCGCCGAGAATAGCTTCTGTTCGCCCCCTTTTAAGCAGTTGCTGCTCAAGGCTTTTACTTTGTTGATCTATTAGGAACCACCCGCCCGCCGCCATAGCTAACAAAAGTAAAATATTTACATAAGTTGTTACTTTGTAACTGATTTTGTTGAACATAGACATTCTCCTGTGATTAGTTAGCACTTAAATAATGTTTTTTTGGTTTTATGTTCGCTGTTTATGTGTCGTATAATGCGCATAATTGTTGCAACCGTCACCTTGCTATTTTGCTTTGTAGCCAATACGTATAGCCCCCCAATGACGGTTGTTAATGGTGATTGGTACGGAAAGATCTACCATTTGTTCACCGGTGTCACGACTGTAGCGCTGGAGTAAATAAGATTGTTGGTTTTTGGCAGCGGACAATCCAGTTCGGTCGTTAAAAATGCGTTTCGTTCTATTTTTGATAATGTCTATTTGTGGATTGCCGGTTATCGGTTGTGCATAACAGGTATTATGCGTAGGTAAATAACCGTTGCGATCAACCGCAATTACAAAGACCAGTTGTGGGTCTTTATCCAGATATTTGTCTAGAATTGGGCGGAGCACTTCATCGGTCGTTGTGTCGTATTGAGTATGATATTTCTGTGGTGAAGTATTTGGTATGGGGATATAAAAAGTATCGAATAGTTGCCCTATGCTTAGTTGCCCAGATGAAAGGAGTAATTTAAGTTGTTTGACAACCTCGGTGTGGCACTGTGTTATCAATTGATAAACCCTTTTGTCTTGCTCTGTTAGTTGTTCGGTTCCCATGCCGAATGAAGGCGTTGTAGAGCAGAATAAAATAACAAATAGACACTGTAATATTATTTTCTTTTTCAAGCCATCAGAGGTCATTGAGGGTTCTCCTTAGTGCGGACGGAAGAATTGATAAAGGCAACTGAATGTTTTGCTATTTGGGAATTATTTTTTCGATGCGTAATAGGTATTCTGTAAATTGTTCGTGGTTGGCTAGGTCGTTGCTGAGTATTTGTAGGAAACTTGCGACAGATAAATCGCTTTTTTGCTGCCATTGTTCTAACGTATCGTCGAAGATTATTTCGGCCATAGGACCCATCACTTTGCTTAATTGATGTTTTAGCTCGTTAAGATTCGTAATAACAGGTGATGCTGCCGGTTGCTCCGGTTGCTCCGGTTGCTCCGGTTGCTCCGGTTGCTCCGGTTGCTCCGGTTGCTCCGGTTGCTCCGGTTGCTCCGGTTGCTCGGACATGGTGACTTTGGCAAGACCATTTAGAGAGTGGCCTACCATTCGCTCGTTCATCTCGGGGGAACCTAGCACCAACATGGTTCTGTCTGATGTGTTGCGGACGATAAGCGACACTCCTTCGTACTGGAGGAGCAAATCGGTAATTAAGGGTAGTTTGTTGCGT
>JAYEOA010000120.1:10164-55935 GCA_034722515.1 Thermodesulfobacteriota bacterium
TACCATTCGCTCGTTCATCTCGGGGGAACCTAGCACCAACATGGTTCTGTCTGATGTGTTGCGGACGATAAGCGACACTCCTTCGTACTGGAGGAGCAAATCGGTAATTAAGGGTAGTTTGTTGCGTGCCTGAAAAGTGATATCGGTTAATAACTCCCCGATGTTGGCTAGATCTTTTGTTGAAAAAATAGCCGGAGCGCTGTTGACGACAAGTTGGTGCTTGGTATCGTAAACACAAACGCCAGATACATGTGGAAGTTTTTTTATATTGTTTATGGCCTGATTCATCTTGCATTCTCCTGACACAGCATAGCACAGTACAGGCTATGTAAATTCCATCTTAAACTGGTGAAGAAACTTTTCTATATTTTGATAACGGCGTAACCCAACGGTTATGCAGTGATCATTGAATGGGAAAAATAGATGTCGAAGACTGTTTTTTTCATTTACAACAATGTGACTCAAGTCTCCTGCATGTAGAATGGTAGAGATTTGTTCTGCTTTATTGCGTAGTTGATATGGGCGAAGGTTGTTGCGTGTTTGTGTGCGTTGACTATAAAAAAAACGAAGATTGTTGTGCCGGTCATAGAGGCTATATTCGATAACATCAGGGGTGTTCCCAAAAAGTTCAATGATTTTTTTTTCTACCATTGACAAAGGTTTCGGAGTTGTTTTTGCTGTTGCGATTGCCTCTGGTATGGCTGGTAGCTTCTGCTCGTCTTTGAGGCGCAATGCTTCTATTAAGAGGGGCATTAGCGGTTCGGAAATTTGATGATCAATGACAAAATGATTTTCGAGGAGGTCGATGTTGACCTCATCCCAGCTCAAGATGTTATAGGCTGCGTCGATGCCCGTAAGCGCTCCCGTTTGTGCGGCAATAATTTCACCATTGTGGATGAATAGTTCACCGCTGCCGCTGGGGGATTGAATTGCCAGAGAGCAATGTTTTTTTTCAAGATTTACCAATTGTAGCACTGAGGTCATGCTGAGCCCTTGGAGCTTGCCGGTGGCACTATTGGTGAGTTGATTGTATATGTCTTTTGCCGTGGCTTCCGCTTCTATAGGCTTAGTAAATCGTCTGGCCACATTAAATGTTGCAAGGCGTGATTCCATATCAGCAGTAAGTGGCGCAAAAAGAATGTCTATGGGCAACTTGGGGAATTGTTGGTTCAATGCTTCTATAAGATCAAAACAACATTCCTCCGTGTCCTCTATGTCGATAACTGCAAGGTCGATAGAAAGTTGCTGTAGGGCAAGATTTACATGATTTCTTTCGTTAGTAACGATGATTTCTAGTTCGCCGTATTCTTGCAGGCAGGTAAGCAGTTCATGTAATGTTGCATCGTCTTTGTCGAGAATAAGGATCTTTTTCATCAGAAGGTGAGACTCCTACTGTTGTGGCTTTTGGTTTGAAACTACAAGGCGTTGTTTGCTTTTTTTGCCTAGGATGCCGAGTTTGCTTTTTGGTGTATTTGTAGGCACTTTATCAATGTAACAATCTACCGTCTCGATAGTAGAACATAGTTTCAAATTAAATGGAAGAGGTTATATGTGGAAATTAATTTTCATAGCATAACTGTGATTTACTGCTAGTTGCGGTATTGTAACTGTGTTTGGCAAATGTTGTTGTAACGCTCCCTTCGTTCTCTAAGAGGGGCAGGGAGCGTTTGATCATTCAGGGTTTTTAGCCCGGTAGTTTCACCAGAACGCGTCGTTTCAGCTTTCCTTTAAGCATCGCCGAAATCGCTTGCTCTAAGCCACCTAAGTCCACTTCATCAACCATCTTTTCTAGTTGGTTCACGTTCCAGCATGTTGCCAGCTTGTTCCATGTTTCGATTCGTTTAGCCATTGGGCATTCAGCAGAATCAATGCCGATAAGGCGTACGCCGCGCAAAATAAATGGAAATACATTGAGTTCTAGTGCAGGGGATGCGACCAGACCGCAACAGGTGACAGCACCGCCATATTTGGTTGCTTTGATGGCCGCTGCTAGGGTGTCGCCGCCGACGCAGTCGATTACTCCGGCCCACACCGGTTTGAGCATGGGGCGATCATTGTTGGCTGTTACCTGATCACGTTCGATCACCTCGGTTGCACCTAGTTGGCGCAGATGGTCTGCCTCATCCATTTTACCGGTTGCTGCTGTTACGCTGTAGCCCGCCTTGGCAAGAATTGCAACAGCCAGACTGCCGACCCCTCCTGTGGCTCCCGTGACCAATATAGAGCCATCATCGGGAGTGATCCCACTATTGACCAGCTCTTGAACCGATAGGGCAGCGGTTAATCCTGCGGTGCCGTACATCATACTGGTGCGCGGTGTAAGCCCTGCCGGCAACGGTAGCGCCCAACGGCTGGGGATGCGGATCATCTGACCGAAGCCGCCAGCGGTTCCCATTCCCAGATCGTAACTGGTGACAATCACTTCGTCACCTGTGGCAAAGGAGCCGTCGCTACAACTGATGACCACTCCGGCAGCATCAATTCCCGGAGTATGGGGAAATTTGCGTGTTACGCCGGGGTTGCCGGTGGCGGACAGCGCATCTTTGAAGTTTAGTGATGAGTAGGCGACCTGCACCACCAGTTCGCCTTCGGGTAGTTCGTCAAGGGTGCGCTCGACTATTGCGCGGCTGAAGGTTTTTGGTTCATCCTGAGTGACTTGAAAAGCGCTAAATGTTTGTGCCATGATGTAACTCCTGTGTGAAGGTTGTGAAGATAAGGGTAACTATTCAGTGTGATGGGCACGCAATCCCCATATCAAGGGACGCAACGAGCCCATCCATGGGGCTTGTTGTCGCCGTCCATGGCGACAAATACCCTTGATATGGGGATCACGTACCCAGCTTGAGGGGTGCTGAGTAGTTACGATAAATGATGTTGTGATAAAAGTGTAACTGCGATAAACTGATTGAGCAAGTACCGACAAAAAAGTAGTGTAGTGTCAAAAAGGATACTATTGTGTTAATACGAGGAATTATGGACGAAAAAAAAGAGTATCGTTGTACTGTTGCTGTTACCCTTGAGGTAATTGGTGGTAAGTGGAAGAGTCTTATTTTATGGCACCTTAAAAAAAATACGCTGCGTTTTAGTCAATTACAACGCCGCTTGGGCAAGGTGACACAGAAAATGCTTACTCAGCAGTTGCGTGATCTGGAGCGCGATGGGTTGGTGTATCGCCAGGTGTATGCCGAAGTGCCACCGCGGGTGGAGTATTCCCTTACTGAATTGGGGCGTAGTGTTATTCCTATCCTTGATTTGATGTGTAGATGGGGTAAGGATTTCGACAATCGTGTTTAAAAGTTGTAATTATTCAACATAATTGTAGACAAGTTGGCGACGCCCATGGAAAGGGTATCTGTCGCCTGGATGGGCTTGCACGTCCCTTGGAATGGGCGTTGCCAGCTTGTCGGTTAAATATCGGTCATCAACGATTAGGAGATAAGTTATGACAGGGGTGGAGCGGACAGAAATAATTCATGGTCAACGTAGTTGGTGGCGCCGGGTGGTGGGGCTATTGTTGGTTGCTGCGCTGGTATTGTTGGCTTTACCCGTGGGATTGCGCTGGGGCGGTGAACATTGGTTGAATAAGCAGCCCGGTATGGTTGCCCACATTGGCGATGTCGATCTCAATCTATTTAGCGCAACATTGCAACTGAATGAGGTTGAGTTGCAACAGCATGGCGTTACCGTCCTTGCTGCACGCAAGGTGTTGGTGGCAGTGAATTGGTGGCCATTGTGGCAACGGCACGTCCATGTCGAGCGCATAATGCTGGAGCAGGGACAGTTATCGATCACCGGACAGGATGGCGAGCCGCTGGTCATTGCTGGTTTTTCCCTGCCTGTAGCTGCCGAAGGAGCCTCGCCGGAGTTGACCGATGAAGGGAGTTCTGTGAATCAAGCATCATGGGGTGTCCACACCGGTGATATTTTTGTCAATAATTTTCAGGTGCGTTATCAGGTAGCTAATGTCGATCTAGATATGATGATTCGCCAAATCACCGTGGCACCAATGCTTAGTTGGCTAGATGAGGATTCTGGAGCATTTTTGGTCGATATGACGGTGAATGGTGGCGATCTTGAGCTAAATGGTACGCTGCAACCGTTTTCATCTCGCGCCAATGTTGCCAGCGAGTTAAACGTGACAGGGTTTAAGCTGGAAACGTTGGCACCACTGTTGAGTGGATTGGGTCTTAGTGATGCTGGTGGCACGGTTAATAGTCGTCTTAATGTGCTGTTGACCGAAGCCGACGAACAACAGCCGTCGGTGCTGACCATTACGGGGGCGCTACAGGTAGATCAACTTCATGGCTCGACGGTGCAGTTGTGGTTGCGTCAGTTGTCTGCTAAGTGGGACGGTGAGGTAGCTGTGTTGTTAAATGACTGCGTTGAGGTTGGTCTTGATGGTGAGTTGGTTGTTGCCGATGTGGATTTTGCTTTGCTGGAGGAGGGTTTGCAGATCAAACAGCAACAACTACATTGGAACGGAGTGGCGCAGAACAATGCTTCCCTGATGGTGCAGGGTTCCGTGACGCTGGACAATATGTCAATCCAAGATTTAAGCAAAGATCGCCAACTGGTGCAAGTAGGGCATCTGTCTGTAGATAAGTTACACCTCGATGGTATCGAACAGATAAGTGCCGAGCAGCTACAGCTCCAAAGTGTGCAGGCGCTGCAGCGAACGCAGCGTGAGGCATCAAATTATATGTTGGCGCTGCAGAGTGGAACGATCTCATCCCTGGCGCTTAACGAGTTGAATCAATTTAATGCCGATCTGATCCATGTGACCGGTTTGCAGCTCGGTGTGTCGCGGATGGCTGGCGGGGCAATGGAGCTGCAACAGTGGTTTCCGGCGACGGATGAAGTTGTAGGGAAGCCAAGATTAACTACGCCAAGCGATGCTGCTGACGGTACAGTTTTCGGTCTCCGGATCAACCGTATCCAGATTGATGAACACAGCGGTGTTCGTTTTGATGATAATAGTTTAGCTGAACCGGTAGCGTTGCTGCTAAGTGATCTACAATTGTCGATTGATAATCTAGATAGTGGACAACCGCAACAGCCTGGCACGTTGGCTCTTAGTGCCAATTTGGATAAGTACTCCCGTTTAGTGGTCAATGGCAGTGTTAAGCCTTTTGCATCGTCTCTCGGGCTGGATTTAAGCGGAACCATCCGCGATTTTAATTTGCCCTGCGTTTCCCCCTATGTGGAGCAAAGTATTGGTCACCAGTTGCAGCAGGGGCAGCTTGATCTAGATTTTGATCTGCCTGTTGCCGACGGGAAGATGGCATTAGAGAGCGACGTGTACTTGCGCCAATTCAGGATTACTGCGCTGAGCGAAAAGGATGATGCCGAAGTTGCCGGAGCCATCGGATTGCCGGTCAACCTCGCCCTGTCACTATTGCGCAATCGCGATGGTGATATCCATTTAGCATTACCCGTTCATGGCGATTTAAGCGACCCGAGTTTGCATATCGGTCCGGTGGTACGCCTTGCTGTAGCCAATGCGGTCAAGAATACCGTGTTGCTGACGTTGGCACCATTAGGGATTGTCGCCAGTGCCGGAGAGTTGATCGGTATTGGTGGAGATCTTACCTTTGATCGTGTTGTCTTTGAACCCGGCACCGGCATCATCTCTCAAGCCAGCCTGCCCCATATTGACAAGGTCGCAGATTTACTGGCGCAGCGACCACAATTGGTGTTAGCGGTGTGTGGTTGTGTCACTGCCGACGATATCGAAGCGTTACAAATTGTGTCCACTAAAACAATAGCAGGCAATAAGGCGGGGGACAACAAGGTGATGCCGTCGGTCGAAATTCCTGTCGAGCAACTGCAGCAGTTGGTTATGCTGCGTGCCGAGGCGGTAAAAGATGCGCTGCTGGCTCAAGGGACTGTTGTCGCATCGCAGTTACTGTTATGTAAGCCGCAGGCTGATGTAGAAGCAGGTATGCCGGGAGTAGATTTAACCCTCCAGTAAGGTGTTTTTTAAGTTGACAGGGTGCATTGATTCAGTGATTCTCTCTCTTTTGTACACTTGACGGCTTGGGTGTTATCTCTGATCGAGAATTTTAATTCAGGAGGGTTGCTGTGAAGAATGTTGTTGTATGCAAAATTCATTTAATTTTGAGCATGATTGTTTTGGGGGTTGTGTTGTGTGTTACGCCGGTGTGGTCCTTTGATCAACCGTCGGTCAATTTAGGTTTTACCAGTTTTCTCGATGGCGGGCCACCTGCTGGGTCGGGGGTGTATTTTGCCGAATATATTCAATATTACGATGCTGATCGTTTTGCCGATTTTCCGGCTCCAAGCGCCGATGTCGAGGTGTGGGTTAGCCTCAATCAATTGCTCTATCAATCCGATACGCCGATTTTGCTCGGCGGAAAATGGGGCTTGGACGTTATCGTTCCCGTGGTCGGGCTGGAAAGTGATCCACTGCCGGATAATAACGCCGGCGTTGGCGATCTGTTGATCGGTCCCTATATTCAGTGGGATCCCATCATGGGCGAAAATGGTCCGATATTTATGCATCGCATCGAGCTGCAAACCATCATTCCCAC
Source organism: Thermodesulfobacteriota bacterium (assembly GCA_034722515.1). Taxonomy (GTDB): domain Bacteria; phylum Desulfobacterota; class Desulfuromonadia; order Desulfuromonadales; family Desulfuromonadaceae; genus Desulfuromonas. The sequence goes on from JAYEOA010000120.1 coordinate 16,716, forward strand.
CGGTAAATATGATGACGACAAGGCGTTGAATCCGGGGAGTAATTTCTGGTCATTTAATCCCTACTGGGCTGCCACTTTGTTTATCACCCCAAAACTCACCGCTAGCTGGCGTATCCACTATCTGTGGAACGATAAGAATGATGATCCTTTTGTTGGTTTTGGTGCTGATGATACTCAAGCCGGTGAGGCGATCCACGGTAACTTTACTGTTGCTTACGAGGTGATTCCCAAGCAACTGCGTATTGGTATCAACGGCTATTATTTCAAGCAGATTAGTGATTCCGAAACGAATGGGCATAAAGTTGATGGACGGGAAAAGGTGTTTGCCGTTGGCCCGGGTATGGTCTGGCACTTGAATCGGGATAATCACTTGTTTTTCAACGCCTATTTTGAATCTGGTGCTGCGCACCGAACCGAAGGAGAACGCTATAACATTCGATTCGTTCACCATTTTTGATGGTGGCATAAGGGTTATTTAGCTGTTTGGTGATTGTTGTGTAGAACAGGAGGGGGCAGAGTGAATTTTGTGACAACCTCACAAAACCACCATGTCCCCGCTTGTTTGTTTAAATGGTGATTGAACGAGATACGCTTAATGTTTTTTCATTGGCGCAGCTCTGGCGTGATTAATTTTATTGAAATTTTTGTTATAATTGCCTACTTTGCAAAGTAACACTGTTTTATATGACCCAGTGCCGCTTATTTCTTGCAGCTAGCAATAACGACATGGATACTGTATCCCATTGAAATCTTTTACTAAAATAAATGACGAACAGCGTTTTTTTCGCCACTTTGCATGGCTTGCTCAAGTAGTTTGGGCGGGTCTGTTGCTGGCGGCGTTAGTTTTTCATTACTACCAAAGTCACCAAGAGGTTTTAGATTTGGCTCGTCAATCTGCCGCTTTGTCTTTTACCTATAGCGACAGCTTGCGGCGTTGGAATCTCAATGCCGGTGGAGTTTATGTCCCGACTGAGAAGGAAGGGGCGCGTCAGGTGGTAACCTGTAATGGCCTTCGCTTGCAGCGTATGGTTCCTGCTCAGATGCTCAGTCATATTCAACGTAATTTTCCTTCCAGTGGAGTTCGCAGCCATATAACGAGCTTGGAACCAATCAACCCGGCCAATAGTCCCGATGTGTGGGAGAATAAGCAACTTTTGAATATCTGCGATGGTGCGGATTGTGATCAGCCGATTGCCGAATTGGCGGTTGTTGATGGTCAATCGCATTATCGGGTACTTCATCCCTTGCCGACAAATTCACAATGTCAGGGCTGCCACGCTGAGGAACGTCTTGAAAATGGTGCCACCCGTGGAGCACTGAGTATCATTGTTCCCTTGCGACCGCTGGAAATTATGTTGCGAGCCAAGGGTATTGGTACCACGGTTAGTTTACTGGTTCTGTGGCTGATTGGTACTATTGGTATTGCAACAATTACCGCCAGTTTACGTAAGCGGGTACGCTTGCGTGAACAAGCTCAACTCAAGTTGCAGCGCAGTAATAATCTTTACAGTGCCCTGAGTGCCACCAATCAAGCCATTGCTCAACAGATGCCGCAGCAAGAGCTTTTTCAACAAGTATGTGAACTTGCCGTACGTTATGGGGGGTTCAAGTTGGCATGGGTGGGGATGGTCGATGAAAATTCGCAACTGGTCGAGCCTGTGGCTCGTGCCGGTAGTATGGGTGATTATATTGACGAGATTCGTGTTTCCATTGATCCCGACTGCCCCGAAGGCACTGGCCCGACCAGCCTCGCTATTCGTGAAAAGCGAACCGTCATTGTCGATAATTTTCTTCAGCAGTTGGCCGGTACCCCATGGTATGAGGCAGCACAACGCCACGGTATATGTTCCTCTGGAGCCTATCCGATATTATCCAATGGTGAAGTGGTAGGAGCCCTCAAGGTCTATGCCGATCAAACCGACTTTTTCAGCACCGAACTTAATCAGTTGGTGCAGCAGATGGCGGATGACCTGTCGTTTGCCATCGATCATCTCCAACAGCAAGAGCAGCTGAAAAATGCTCAGGCACTCCATCAGACCCTGATCGACGCCTTGCCTTATCCTGCGCTGTTGGCGCGTTACTCTGATCAAAAGGTGGTGGTTGCCAACCGCAAGGCCCTGGAGATGGGGATTGTTATCGGCGAGGTTAGTCACTGCTGTCAGCTACCGAGTGAGAAAGGATCCGGCGGGGTGCAAGTTAAAGAACGGCAACGTAACGATGGTCAATGGGATATGGTGTGCTGGTGTCCGGTCAATGAAGAGGAGGAGAACGACCTGTTCCTCCATTTTGCCGTGGATATTACCGAGCGTAAAAAACAGGAATCACACGTCAATGATATTGCCAATCAGGATGCCCTGACGGGGCTGGCTAACCGCCGTTATTTCAACACGCAACTTGAACAGGCTTTGCAACAGGATGCTGTGCGACCATTTACCCTGATGCTGCTTGACCTCAATGGTTTTAAGCTGGTCAACGATACCCATGGTCATTTGGTCGGGGATCAACTATTGATTCAGATCTCCCGTCGCTTACAGGGAGCCCTGCGCGAATGTGACACCCTGTGTCGTTGGGGTGGTGACGAATTTGTCATCATGTTGCCCGATTGCACCATGTCTCAAGCCGCAGATCTTTTACAACGAATTCGTAACACCTTTGGTCAACCGTTTAAGCTTGGTCAATTAAGCGTAGTTTCTTCGTGCAGTATTGGATTAGCTGGCTATCCGGAAAGTGGTGACAACGCCGAAGATTTGATTAAAGCGGTTGATGCAGCTATGTATGCCAACAAGGATGCTCAACGGCAACAGGTATAAGCTATTATCTCACAAGTTGGTCTGAAAAAAAGCCCTCTACTGTTTGGCAGAGGGCTTTTAACTTGCGTAACTTTCAAAGAAAACAGAGTTTACTTACCCCATTTCTCCACAATCCGCTTAACCGCTTCTTCTATATTCTCACGCTCACCAAAAGCACTAAGGCGGAAATAACCTTCACCACTAGCGCCAAAACCGCTACCGGGGGTGCCAAGCACAAAGCATTCGTTGAGGAGTTTGTCGAAGAAATCCCAACTGGTCATCCCTTCCGGGGTTTTGAGCCAAATGTAGGGGGCATTTACGCCGCCGTAGCAGGTGATACCGGCAGCTTCGAGTCCTTCGCGGATGATTTTAGCGTTTGCCATGTAGTAATCGATGATTTCTTGAACCTGCGCCCAGCCCTCATCGGAATAAACCGCTTCGGCGGCTTTTTGTACCGGGTAGGAGACACCGTTAAACTTGGTGGATTGACGCCGGTTCCACAACTGATTAAAGGAAACCTTTTTCCCGCTTGAAGTGGTGCCCATCAGTGTTTCCGGTACTACGGTAAGACCGCAGCGGACACCGGTAAAACCGGCGGTTTTGGAAAAGCTGCGGAACTCGATGGCGCACTGTTTTGCCCCTTCGATCTCGTAAATGGAGTGGGGAATCCCCGGCTCGGTGATGAATGCTTCGTAGGCGGCATCGAACAGGATTACGGCATCGTTGGCGATGGCATAATCAACCCAACCTTTAAGTTGCTCTTTGGTGGCGACTGTTCCCGTGGGGTTGTTGGGGTAACATAGGTAGATAATATCCACTTTTTCTGTTGGAAATTGTGGAGCAAAACCGTTTTCCTCGGTGCTGGGCATGTAAACAATGCCTGCATAGTAGCCCTGCTCGTCGGCTTCACCGGTGCGACCAACCATGACATTGGTGTCGTTGTAGACTGGATAGACCGGGTCGCCAATGGCAACTTTGCAGCTAAGGTCGAAGATGTCGAGGATGTTGGAGCTATCGCACTTGGAACCATCGGAGATAAAAATTTCGGATGTTTTCAATTCAACACCGAGGGGTTTGTATGCTTTGTCGATGATGGTTTGTGCCAGCCATGCGTAACCTTGCTCAGGGCCGTAACCGTGAAAGGAGCTACCTTTTGCCATATCGTCAACACCAGCGTGGAATGCTTTAAGTACCGCCGGTACCAATGGTTTGGTGACATCACCAATGCCGAGGCGGATGATTTTATCGTCGGGGTGGGCAGCGGCGAATTCGTTGACGCGGCGACTGATCTCTGGGAACAGGTAGCCAGCTTGTAGCTTCAGGTAGTTATCATTTAAACGTGCCATTGGGAAAATCCTTATTGAGGTATTTAATTGTTGCTTATTTTAGATTGAGGACATCTTGCATGTCATATATGCCCGATTGCTTGCCTTGAATCCATTGGCAGGCGCGTACGGCACCTCGGGCAAACATATCGCGGCTCATGGCGCGATGGCTGATCTCGATGCGCTCACCCATGCCGATGAAATAGACGGTATGCTCGCCGACGATATCACCACCGCGCACGGTCTGCATGCCGATCTCTTCGTGACTGCGCTCGCCGCACATCCCTTCGCGGTGATAGTTAGCTACTTGATTGTAGTCGCGTCCGAGGGCGTCGGCAACAACTTCGCCCATGCGTACAGCGGTACCTGAGGGGGAATCTTTTTTCTTGTTGTGGTGTAGTTCGACAACCTCAACATCAAAGTCGTTACCGAGGATATTGGCTGCTTCTTTGAGTAGTTTGAAGCAAGCATTAACGCCAACACTCATGTTGGGAGCTAGTACCACGGTAATATTAGTGGTGATGTCGGCCAGTTGTTGCCGTTGCTCCGGAGTGAATCCTGTGGAGCCGATCACCATCATTTTGCCTAGCTTGGCGCATGTTGCAGCATTGATCAGGCTGATATCGGCAAAGGTGAAGTCGATCAATATATCCGCATTAGCTAGGGCTTGTTCGAGTTGATCGCTGATAGGAACGTTGAGAGCGCCACAGCCGGCGATCAATCCGGCATCTTGCCCAACCATCGGGTGCTCCGGGCGCTCAATGGCCGCAGTCAGCGTGACTCCTTCGGCCTCGGTGACTGCCTTGATCAAGTAACTTCCCATTCGACCGGCAGCTCCGGTTACAGCAATATTTAACATAGTGTTTCCCTTCAAATACAACAATCCGAGATCGCTAACGACTTCGGATTGCAGTGTTGTTTCTGAAAATAAAACAGTAGCATTTTAGATCAATGAATAAGCAGCCATCACAGATTTAAGCTTTTCTAGGCTATCCGGTTGTAAATCTACTAATGGCTGGCGAACGGTTGCGCCGCATTTACCCATTAACGATGCAGCTGTTTTTACCGGTACGGGATTGGAATCGATAAACATGGCATTATGGATATCCAGCATCTTCAAGTGCATGGCGCGTGCATCATCCCAGCGACCTTCTTGAACGGCTGTAACCATTGCCTTGACTTCTTTAGGCATAATGTTCGCTGTTACCGAGATGATACCCTTGGCACCACAGGCCATGAGTGGCAAGGTGAGGAAATCATCGCCGGACAGCACGTCAATCTTGTCGCCAGCCTTATTGATAATCTCGCTTGCTTGAGTGACATCACCGGATGCTTCCTTAATGGCAACGATGTTGTCTATTTCGGCCAAGCGGATGGTGGTTGCTGCTGCCATGTTCATGCCAGTGCGACCCGGTACATTGTAGAGCACCTGGGGCAGAGCTACTGCGTTGGCGATAGTTTTATAATGCTGATATAACCCTTCTTGAGAAGGTTTATTGTAATAGGGGCTGACCAGAAGCACGCCATCGGCACCTATTTTTTTGGCGTGCAAGCTCAACTCAACAGCTTCAGTTGTTGAGTTAGAACCGGTACCGGCAATCACGGGAACGCGACCATTTACTTGTTCGATACAGGAGCGTACCACAAGGTTATGTTCTTCGTGGTTTAATGTAGCTGATTCACCCGTGGTACCACAGGGAACGATCATGTCGGTACCGTTTTCGATTTGAAATTCGATTAACTGGCGATACTGTTCGATGTTTACGCTGCCATCATCATTAAGCGGAGTGATGATAGCGACCATTGATCCTCTAAACATAGTGTCCTCCTTCTGGCAAGCTGATTAACTTTTAGATATAAACAGAAACGAGTAGCATGATTAACAGATAATGTAAAGCTATGATCCGCCATTTTAGTTATGGACGCTGGGGCTGAACCTGTGCCTCAGTACATAGCGAGCTTTCCAGTTGTCGCTCGCCAATAGTGATGACTGTGCGTAGCGCATAGTTATAGTTGATGTTGTTTTCTACATTGAGATCATCGTAGCGAAGCACCGTCAGCGGTTTATTGTTTAGCGGGTTTGCGGCAAAATAATCGCCGCCGCTACGGCGGTAGATGTTGTAACCAAGCACCTTAACTCCTTGGCGGCTTTCATCTGCAGCTTGCCAACTCAGGCGAGCCTGGCGATCCAATCCTGTCCCGCTGAGGTCTGTGGGTGGGTAGGGGGCGGTAAAACAAGGGCGATGCAGCAGTGTGATATTGCCCTCAAGTCCATCACTGGTATAGGGAACAATTTTATAGCGGTAGCCAGTCTCCTCGTCAACGGCACTATCCCACAGGTAGATGCGCTCACTGCTGCGATTGCTGCTACGGTAGTAAGATAGATCGATCTTACGCAGCAGTTTTTTTGGTGGGCGACACTCCGGGCATCCTCTGACCAAGTCGTAGTCAGACTTGTAGATGGCGAAGCCGTCAAGGTTGTTTAGTTCGCTGCCGTCCTGATTGCGGGTTGGAATATCCCACGAGAGCAGTAGGGCTGTTCCTTTTTGTTGTAGGGTTACATTGCTGACGGCTTCGGGCAGTGCTTTTCGTAACGGCTGAACCGGGCCGACATTTCCACACCCGGTCAGCGTAATTACCAGCAGTAAAACCGGTAGCAGGGTGAAGCGGCAGATCATGATTCCTCCTGACGCAGGCGGCGGGCACGCTTAATCTCGTTTTCAACGGCACTGCGGGCGGTGCCGCCGGTGGCGCGGCGGGCATTGACCGAAGCGTCGAGGGTGACAAAGTTGTATATATCGTCCTCAATTACCGCGCTGAACTGCTGGAATTCATCAAGGGTGAGTTCAGGAATATCCTTGCTGTTTTCAATGCAGTAGCGCACGGTTTTGCCGACGATCTCATGGGCATCACGAAAAGCAATTCCTTTGGTAACGCAGTAATCGGCGACATCGGTGGCGGTGGAAAAACCACGGGCAGCGGCAACACGCATGTTTTCTGCCTTCACATTCATCTCGGCGATCATGTCGGCAAAGATTTTCAAGCTGCCTTTAACAGTATCGATGCTGTCGAATAGTGGTTCCTTGTCTTCCTGCATATCTTTGTTGTAGGCCAGTGGCAGTGCCTTCATCAGTGTTAGCAGGCTCATCAAGTTGCCGTAAACCCGACCGGTTTTGCCGCGTACCAGTTCCGGCACATCGGGGTTTTTCTTTTGTGGCATGATGGAACTGCCGGTACAGAAGGCATCGGTGAGTTCGATAAAATCAAAATCGGCACTCGACCACAGCACCAGCTCTTCGCTTAAGCGCGACAGGTGCATCATTAAGGTGGCCGATGCGGCGCAAAATTCCAGCGCGAAATCGCGGTCGGAAACCGAATCAAGACTGTTGCGGGTGACACCATCGAAGCCGAGATCTGCCGCTACCGACTCGCGGTCGATGGGGAATGTGGTTCCCGCTAAAGCGCCAGCGCCCAGCGGCAGCACGTTCATTCGCTTCAAGCAGTCGTTCATGCGGCTGCTGTCACGGATAAACATCTCGTAGTAGGCCAGCATGTGGTGGGCGAACAGCACTGGTTGCGCGGTTTGCAGATGGGTGTAACCGGGCATGATGGTGGTCAGGTTGGCCTCGGCCTGATTGAGCAACGCTTCCTGCAGCTTGTCGAGATAATCGAGAATGGTCTTCATCTCGTCGCGCAGATACAGACGGATATCTACCGCCACTTGATCGTTACGTGAACGACCGGTGTGCAATTTGCCACCGACAGTGCCGATACGTTCAATCAAGCGAGCCTCGATATTCATGTGAATATCTTCGAGGGCGACAGAAAACTCGATATTATTCGCCTCAATATCGCTCAAAATTTCCTGCAATCCGGCGCAGATCTGGTCGGCTTCATCAGTGCTGATGATCCCTTGACGACCGAGCATTCGGGCGTGGGCAACAGACCCCTGAATATCGTAATGGTACATCCGCTGGTCGAAGTCGATGGAGGAGGTGAATTCCTCAACAAATTTATCGGTGGGCTGGGTGAAGCGTCCTCCCCATAGTTTTTTACTCATGCTGGCTCCTTACAAGCGGGATAAGGCGGGGTGAATGGTTTCGCCATGATCAAAATTAGCCCTTTTTATTCATCATGCTGCGGATGCGCAAACGCAGAGCGTTCAGCTTGATAAAGCCTTCTGCATCGGCTTGATTGTATACTTCATCGGCCTCAAAGGTGGCGAACTCGACGTTGAACAGGCTGTCGGTATCCGATTGACGTCCAACCACGCGGCAGTGCCCTTTGTACAGTTTAACCCGAGCTTTGCCGTTGACGGTTTTTTGGGTATCGTCGATCAATGCCTGCAGGGCTTCACGCTCCGGTGCGAACCAGTAACCGTTGTAGATTATTTCAGCATAGCGCGAGACCAAGGAGTCACGCAGGTGCATCACTTCACGATCCATGGTGATCGATTCGACACCACGATGTGCTTCTTCGAGGATGGTGCCACCCGGAGTTTCATACACGCCCCGGCTCTTCATTCCCACGTAGCGGTTTTCCATCAGATCAACACGACCGATACCGTGTTTACCGCCAAACTCATTCAGTTTAGCCAACAGGTTGGCCGGAGAGAGTTGCTCACCGTTGATGGCGATGGGATCGCCGTTTTTGAACTCAATCTCAATAAATTCGGCATTGTCCGGGGCATCTTCAGGACGAGTGGTGAGCATATACATCTCTTCGGGTGCTTCAGCCCATGGATCTTCGAGAATATCACCTTCAAAGGAGATGTGCAGCAGGTTGCGGTCACTACTCCATGGGAATTTTTTGCTGGTTGGTACCGGAATATTATGTTTTTTAGCATAGTCTTCCAAGGCACTGCGGCTGTTGAGATCCCACTCGCGCCATGGCGCGATTACCTTGACACTGGGGTCAAAGTGATAGTACGAGAGTTCAAAGCGTACTTGGTCGTTGCCTTTACCGGTGGCGCCGTGGGACACGGAGTCTGCTCCTTCTGCCAGGGCAATCTCCATCTGTTTTTTGGCAATCAGCGGACGAGCGATGGAGGTGCCGAGGAAATAACGTCCCTCATATATGGCGTTGGCACGGAACATGGGAAAGACAAAATCGCGCACAAACTCCTCGCGTAAATCTTCGACAAAGCACTTGCTGGCTCCAGTGTTTTTAGCTTTTTCGGGGATAAAATCCAGCTCTTCACCTTGACCTAGGTCGGCGGCAAAGGCAATTACTTCGCAATCGTATTCTTCTCGCAACCATTTGAGAATGATGGAGGTATCTAAGCCGCCGGAATAGGCGAGTACTGCTTTTTTGATGTTTTCTTTTTTTTGCATGTGTATCTCCTTATGATATACAGAACTAGAATTTAAAGTTATGCGTCCAGACAGGCTGAAATAGTTACAGTTTAATTACTCTGGTGCTAGCAATTAAATCGTGCAAACCGCGTTTATCGCTGCGCATGGCTACCATCAGATAGCCGATACATAACAGCAGACCCGAAATGGTTTTGCCTATGGTTTCACGGATAAAGGCTCGCCCATAGCCAACGTCATGACCATCATTGTGTATTACTTTGATGCTTAGAGCCATTTTCCCCGGTGTCTGGCCACAGTAGCCAGTAAAAAATACATAATAAAACACTGTGACCACAATACTCATTAACATGAGCAACAATTGCATCGGCTCATTGGTTGAGTAATTGTTCGTCTGGAGTAAGAAGCCAAAGGCAAACCCCATGCCGAACACTAAAATGTTACATGCCACACTGTCAATTATGGCGGCTAAAACTCTTACCCAGAATCCCGCCGGTTGCTCATCGCTGACAAGTGCGGGCGGTGATGTCGGCGATGGCGGTGGTGAGGGCGGTTCTACCGTTGTTGGTAGCGGCGGCGGTGTCAGTGTTGGTTCAGTTGGCATCGCTGGCGCAGCCACCTCTTCGCCTGGTGCTTCAAGTGTGAAACTTTGTGAACACTGTGGGCAGGTTACCTTGCTGGGTAGTGGCGGCAACGCATCGTCGGCGACCTGTTGACTAAACGGGCAATGGGGACAATTGATCTTCATAGGTTATCCATTTCTCATCAGGGTGGCCATGATCGCCTTTTGCACATGTAGGCGGTTTTCTGCTTCGTCAAAGACTACCGAGTTCGATCCTTCAATGACCTCATCGGTGATCTCCTCGCCGCGATGGGCGGGCAGACAGTGCAGCACCAGACAGTCGCTTTTTGCGGCGGCGAGCACTTCGGCGTTGAGCTGAAAACCGACGAAATCTGCCTCGCGTTGTTGCTGTTCCTGTTCCTGACCCATGCTGGCCCAGACATCGGTATTGAGTACGTCAGCACCGGCGGCGGCTTCGAGGGGATCGTTGGTGAACAGGACTTTCGCCCCCCGTTGCTCGGCACGCTCAATAACCCACGAATCTGCTTCGTAGCCTTGCGGGGTGGCAACGCGCAGTTCAAAGCCGAATACCGCAGCGGCGTTAATCCATGAGTTGGCCATGTTGTTGCCGTCACCAATCCAGCAGTAAACCTGATCGGCATAGCTGCCTTTGTGCTCCAGCACGGTAAACAGATCAGCCATCATCTGACATGGGTGGTAGCTGTCGGTCAGGGCGTTGATCACCGGAACGTCGGCGTATTCAGCCAGCTCTGAAATGTCGCTTTGGGAATAGGTGCGGATCATGATGCCGTCCACATAGCGCGACATGACGCGAGCGGTATCCTTGATCGGTTCACCGCGACCGATCTGCGTGGTTTGAGATGATAGGAACAGGGCATGACCACCGAGCTGGTACATCCCGACCTCAAAGGAAATACGGGTACGGGTGGAGCTTTTTTCAAAGATCATTCCCAGGGTTTTTCCTGCCAGAAGTGGATGGGAGACCCCCTGTTGTTGCTTTTGTTTTAACTCGGCAGTCAGGGTAAAAACGGCATCAAGGTCTGCAGCTGACCAATCGGACAAACAGAGAAAATGTTTATTCACAATAGTAACTCCTATGTCAGGATGTAGATTTATTTCTGAAACTTGCGATAATAGTTGGCATTGTCGCCTTTATAATACTTATACGGAGCTTTATATTTACCACGGGAAGTGCTGAAATGGTTCCATAGCAGCAGACCAATGACCAGCGTAATAATCACCGCAATAAGGATTTTTACTTCCTTGGGTTGTTTCATTGTCTACTCCTGTTTACTTTAGCTTGATGGTACTCAAAACGTCGTCAAGGATGTCGAAAGCGATGTCAATCTCTGCACGAGTCACAATCAACGGTGGTACAAAGCGCAGCACGGTATCGGCAGTGCAATTGATCAGCAATCCTTTGGCCATCGCCTGTTTAACAATGTCTGCGCCGGGAATATCCAATTTTAGCCCCAGCATTAAACCACGACCGCGAACCTCGTTGGCAAAGGGATAGCGCCTGCTGAGGGTTTCAAGTTTGTCGCGCAAATATTTACCCATGGCGTCACAGTTGTCGAGAACGCCATCATCGATCAGAGTACGCATAGCTGCCACGGCGGCGCTTGTCATGAGCGGGTTGCCGCCAAAGGTGGAGCCGTGAGTGCCGGGGGTAAAGGTTGCGGCAACCTTTTCGCTGGCTACCATGGCACCGATGGGTGGGCCACCGGCCAGAGCTTTGGCCAAGGTCATGATGTCGGGAGCAACATCGTCGTGCTGATAGGCAAACAACTTGCCCGTTCGACCGCAGCCAACCTGCACTTCATCAAACACCAACAGTAGATTTTTTTCATCGCACAGCTCACGAACCGCTTGCAGGTAACCTTCTGGTGCAACGTTGATACCACCTTCTCCCTGAACCGGCTCTAACATCACGGCGCAGGTTTTAGAGCTGATGGCGGCGGTCATCGCTTCGATATCACCAAAGGGGACATATTTAAAGCCGGGAACAGCGGGGGTAAAACCCTTACGCACGGCATCTTGCCCGGTAGCGCTGATGGTGCCGATGGTGCGGCCATGGAACGAGGCCAGAGCGGTGATAACTTCGAAGCGTTCTTTGCCATATTTGTCGGCACTGTGCTTGCGTACCAGCTTCATCGCTGCTTCGTTGGCTTCAGCACCGGAGTTGCAAAAGAATACCCGGTCGCCAAACGAATGTTCACAGAGAATTTCTGCTAGTTCAATTTGGTTGGGGATGTGATAAAAATTTGAACAGTGGATCAGGGTTTGTGCCTGTTGTTGCAATGCCTTTACAATGTTGGGATGGCAATGGCCGAGGTTGTTTACCGCGACACCGGCAAGGAAATCGAGATATTTTTTCCCCTCGGCATCCCACAGCCAGCAGCCGCTCCCCTTGACGGCCACCAGCGGGTAGCGGCCATAGGTGGTGGCAATGCATTTGTCGCCCCGTTCAATCCAGTTTTGCGCGGTGGTACTCTGTGATGTTGTCATTATTTAAACCTCGCTACAGCCGTGCCAATGCCGAGATCGGTGAACATCTCCAGCAGGCAGGCGTGTTCCATCCGTCCGTCGATAATGTGGGCTTTTTTCACCCCTTCGTTAACGGCATCGACGCAGCAGTTTACTTTTGGGATCATGCCGCCACCGATGGTTTCATCCTCGATAAACCCTGCCACGTCAGCGACATCGATGGTGGAGATGAGTTGCCCCTGTTTATCCTTCACCCCTTCAATATCGGTAAGCAGGATCAGTTTCTCGGCACCCAGGGCACCGGCGACCCGACCGGCAACCAGATCGGCATTGATATTATAGGTTTCGCCGTTCACGCCAACGCCAATGGGCGCGATCACCGGGATAAAGCTGCTTTCTTCCAATACGCTGATAACCTCGGGATTGATCGAAACCACCTCGCCGACCATGCCGACATCGATAATCTCGGGGGTCAGGGTGTCGGGATTGATCCGTTGCATTTCCATTTTTTTTGCCGTGATCAGGTTGCCATCTTTACCCGATAAGCCAACGGCCTTGCCGCCGAAGAGGTTGATGTTGCCGACAATTTCTTTGTTCACCTTGCCGCCGAGCACCATCTCTACCACGTTCATGGTTGCTGAATCGGTGACGCGCATTCCCTGGATGAAATCGGTTTCACGCCCCATATCTTCCAGAACTTTGCCGATCTGGGGGCCACCACCATGGACGATCACCGGATTGATGCCGATCAGTTTCAGCAGAATAATATCGTTGGCAAAGCCTTCTTTGAGGTGTTCCTCTACCATCGCATTGCCACCGTATTTGATGACGACGGTTTTATTACTAAAGCGCTGAATATAGGGGAGCGCCTCGATTAGTATATTGGCCTTATTGATGAGCTTTTGCATGAGAACCTCGCCTAGTACTTACAGAATAAACCGTGACAGATCCTGATCGCCAACAATCTCTTCGAGGCTGCTACGTACCTGATCGCTATCGATGTTAATCGTCTCTGCGCTCATCTCCGGGGCATCAAAGGAGATCTGCTCCAGTAGTTTTTCCATAATGGTGTGTAAGCGCCGGGCGCCGATATCTTCCGTTTGCTCGTTTACTAGTGCGGCGGTGCGGGCGATCTCGCCAATGGCATCTGCGCTAAAGTTCAGCGCAAGTTTTTCGGTTTTCATCAACGCCTGATATTGATTGACCAGAGCATTCTTTGGTTCGGTCAGGATACGGACAAACTCCTCTTCACCAAGGCTGTCCAGCTCAACCCGAATGGGGAAGCGACCCTGCAATTCAGGGATCAAGTCCGACGGTTTGGCTACATGGAATGCTCCGGCGGCGATGAACAGAATATGGTCGGTTTTAACTGAGCCATGCTTGGTGCTGACGGTACAACCCTCGACAATGGGGAGAATGTCGCGTTGCACCCCCTCGCGCGAGATATCTGATCCTTGACCGCTTTCATTGCTGGCCACCTTATCAATCTCATCAATAAAGATAATGCCACTTTGTTCGGTCAACTCACGCGCCAGTTGCTGAACATTTTCCATGTCCACCAGTTTTTCGGCTTCTTGATCGGTGATGATCACGCGTGCATCACTTACCTGCACACGACGCCGCTTGGTTTTTTTGGGGAATATATTGCCAAACATCTCTTTGATATTCAGTCCCATCTCTTCGGCACCGGGAGGGGTTAATACCTCCATTGCCGGAACATTCATCTCTTCGGTTTCCAACTCGACAAAGCGTTTATCCAGTTCGCCCATCCTCAATAGACGACGTAATTTGTCGCGGGTGGAAGAGGTGTTCTTTTTGTCATCATCATCGCCGCCCCATTCCCCATCTTCGGTACTACGCTCACCGGGCAATAGCAGGTCGAGCAACTTCTCTTCGGCACGTTCTTCGGCTTTGATGCGCACCTTTTTCGCTTCCTCCTCGCGTACCATAATAACGGCTAATTCGACCAGATCACGCACCATGCTTTCGACATCGCGACCAACGTAGCCGACCTCGGTAAATTTGCTGGCTTCCACCTTGATAAAGGGAGCTTGTGATAGCTTTGCCAAACGCCTGGCGATCTCGGTTTTACCGACGCCGGTGGCACCGATCATGATGATGTTTTTTGGCGAGATTTCGTCACGCAGATCGGCGGGAACTTGTTGCCGGCGCCAGCGGTTACGCAGGGCAACGGCAACGGCACGTTTAGCACTGTTTTGGCCAATGATATAGCGATCTAACTCCGCAACAATTTCGCGCGGAGTAAAGTTGGTCATAGTTGAATTCATGATTGTTGTCCTGACAGGGTTTCTATACTGATGTTATCGTTGGTGTAAATACAAATTTCTGCGGCAATTTTTATTGCCTGCTCGGCTATGTCGTCCGATGACATTTCGGTATTGCGCAACAGTGCTCGCGCCGCAGCTTGAGCATAGGAACCACCGGAGCCGATGGCGGCAGTACCGTCGTCGGTTTCGATAACATCCCCGGCGCCGGAAATCACCAGCGTTTGTTCGCCATCGGCGACAATCAACAGTGCTTCAAGGCGGCGCAATACGCGGTCGCTACGCCAATCTTTGGCGAGGGCAACGGCGCTGCGAGCTAACTGGCCACGAAATTCCTGCAACTTTGCTTCAAATTTTTCGAATAGGGTAAAGGCATCCGCCGTGCTACCGGCAAATCCGGCGATGATGCGATCGTTGTGCATGCGGCGAATTTTGCAAGCGCCGTGCTTCATTACTGTGTGACCAAGGGTGACTTGGCCATCACCGGCCAACGTGACCTGATTTTGACAGCGAACACAAACAATGGTGGTGCCTCGAAACATAATTTATCCTATTGTTTTTGTAAAATTGTAACGTAATTCGCAACTATTCAGTACCCCGTCAGTTGCGAACCCATAATGCTGAATAGTTACACTAACTCAACATTGCGGTGGGGTTACGACAATCAGTAGTTCAACCGGTTGCTCACCACAATTTTTAAAGCCACGTTCAACCCCGGCAGCTATAACGACGCAACATCCGGCTCCGAGGCGTGTTTCCTTTTTCTCTACCGTACATAGCACATCACCTGAAAGGATGTAGACGGTAACGGTATGCTCCTGGCGGTGACAGACGATCTCGCCACTGGGCTCAACTCGACCGCGATGGAGCGATAGGTATGGATTGGTGGCAGCTGTAACCACATCTCGCACAAGGAACAAGTTGTGTTTCTGAGAGGTATATTCCTCTTGCTCCGCTGTGCGGGTAATTGTATGCGTCATGAGTTTCTCCCGTTTGTCCCTGTTGCGTTTATAACGCTTTGCTTAACACATCAGCTGCGGCAGCAATTGCGCTATCAAGTTGTTCCGGCTTGGAACCACCAGCTTGAGCCATATCCGGGCGTCCGCCACCACGACCACCGATAATCTGTGCCAGTGGCTTGATGAGATCACCAGCTTTTACTTGATCGGTTAAATCCTTGGTGACGGCAACCAGCAAAGCTACTTTGCCATCGTTAACGCTGCCGAGTACGAGGATGCCTGATTGTAGTTGATCGCGCAGCTTGTCTGCCTGTTCGCGTACTTGCTTGCCATCGAGATTATCGATGCGCACGGCTAACAGTTTGATGTCGCCAACGGTTTGCACCTGCCCGATCAGATTGCTGGCGCGGTCGGCACCGAGGCGATCTTGCAGGGTGGTGATCTCACGTTCCATCTCTTTTTGTTGTTCCATCAACTTTTTCAGGCGGTTTTCCAGTTGGCTGCGATCACTTTTTACCAGCGCTG
This sequence comes from Thermodesulfobacteriota bacterium, assembly GCA_034722515.1. Taxonomy (GTDB): domain Bacteria; phylum Desulfobacterota; class Desulfuromonadia; order Desulfuromonadales; family Desulfuromonadaceae; genus Desulfuromonas. The sequence goes on from JAYEOA010000120.1 coordinate 32,981, forward strand.
CCAGCGTGTCAATCATCTGTTCCTGATTCTGCACGGCGTTGATTGCCAGAGCACCGGTGGTTGCTTCGATGCGGCGTACCCCTGCAGCAATACCCGCTTCCTGAATGATTTTAAACAGACCGATGTTGCCTGTTGCCGCAGCATGAGTTCCGCCACATAGTTCCATGCTGAAATCGCCCATGCGCACTACGCGCACATTATCGCCATACTTTTCACCGAACAAGGCGGTGGCTCCTGCTGCAACGGCAGCCTCGGTATCCATTACTTCGGTGTTCACTTCAGCATTTTCGCGGATGCGTCGGTTGACCTCATTTTCAACGGTGGTGATCTCGTCGTCGGTCATGGCGGAGAAGTGGATAAAGTCAAAACGTAGTCGAGCAGGTGAAACTTGTGAACCGGCTTGCTTAACATGGTCGCCAAGGATGTCACACAATGTCGCTTGTAGCACATGGGTGGCGCTGTGATTGAGAGCGCAGGCTTCACGTTGCTGTGCATCGACATGCAGCTGCGTCGCAGCACCACAGGTTAATGTTCCTTGATCGATGGTAGCCATGTGGACGATAAGTTGTGGTAACGGTTTCAAGGTGTCGCTGATGGTTGCTTTAATGCCGTCGCCGGTCAGGGTGCCGCTGTCGCCGCTTTGACCACCCGATTCCCCATAAAAGGGTGTGGATGAGGTGATTATTTCGACGTTCTCCCCAGCGCTGGCACTATCGACCAATGCTCCGTCTTTAATCAGGGCGAGAACGGTGCCGAAATCATCCAGTTTGTCGTAGCCGGTAAATTCGCTGATCATCCCCTGTTCGGCTAGTTGTTTGTAGATGGCACTAATGCCCTCTTCGCCGGAGCCCTTCCAGTGGGCGCGGGCGTTGCTGCGTTGCTGTTCCATACATTGTTCAAAACCTTCTTCATCGAGGCTGAACTGCTCGGTCTCGACAATATCTGCCGTCAGGTCGATGGGAAAACCGAAGGTGTCGTACAGACGGAACACTGTTTCGCCGGGGATGATGTTTTTTTCCTGTTGCTTGAGTCTGGCGATCTCTTCGTTAAGAATGCGCAGACCATTACTCAAGGTTTGGATAAAGCGCTCTTCTTCATTTTTGATCACCTTGGTTACGTAATCGATACGCTCTTCAAGCTCCGGGTAGGCGTCCATCATCAATTCCATGACAAAACGGGAGGTTTTGAACAGCACCGGTTCGTTAAAGCCGAGCATTTTGGCGTGGCGGGCAGCGCGGCGCATGATGCGGCGTAATACATAACCGCGTCCCTCGTTGCTGGGCAGGATGCCGTCGGCGATTAAAAATGCCATGGCTCGACTATGGTCGGCGATGACCCGCATTGAAACATCAGAGTCTTCATTTTCTCCAGCATAGGTTTTACCAGCTAGTTCGGCAATGTTGCCAATGATGGCACGGAACAGGTCGATGTCGTAGTTGCTCTGCACTCCCTGAACCACGGCAGTGATGCGCTCTAAGCCCATGCCGGTGTCGATGGACGGTTTGGGTAGCGGCGTCAGGATGCCATCGGCGCTGCGCTCGTACTGCATAAAGACCAGGTTCCATAACTCTAAAAAGCGGTCACAATCACACACGCCCAGCGCACAGTCGGGACCGCAGGTCATCGATTCACCCTGATCGATATGAATTTCGCTGCACGGGCCGCAGGGGCCGGTGTCTCCCATGGCCCAGAAGTTATCTTTTGCGCCCAGACGCAGGATCCGCTCTTCACGCACACCGATCTCATCACGCCAGATATTGAATGCTTCATCATCATCTTCAAACACCGAAACCCACAGATGCTCGACGGGTAGTTTCATCTCGACGGTTAAGAACTCCCAGCCAAAGCGGATGGCGTCGCGTTTGAAATAATCACCAAAGGAGAAATTGCCCAGCATCTCAAAAAAGGTGTGGTGGCGGGCGGTGCGACCAACATTTTCGAGGTCGTTGTGTTTGCCCCCGGCACGAACACATTTTTGCGACGATGTCGCCCGCACATAATCGCGGGTTTCTGCGCCGAGAAACAGATCTTTAAATTGGTTCATCCCGGCATTGGTAAACAGTAGGGTGGGGTCGTTGTGTGGAACCAAAGACGATGAAGGTACGGACTGATGCCCGTGTCGTTCAAAATATTGGATAAAGCGGGCGCGAACGTCGTTAGTGCTTAACATGGGTTGTCCTTTATCTTTTTTAAGATTTGTTTTTAAGGTGATTCAAAATCATGGCAAGGGGAAACCCCCGGCGCTGTAAGTAGTTAACCACACGTCGTTGCTGACGTTGATCGATGGTACTAAAATCGACATTAGCGTAACGCCGCTCTACCAAATCAGCTAGAATGTTCTGTTCATTATATTCCTGACGGCATTGATCTATAGCCAATGTTGCCAGGTGTTCGTTGATCCCATCTTTGTGTAACTCTTGATGTAGACGTATACCAACAGCACGACCCTGGCGCATTAGTTGTCCGGCACGCTCAATAGCATAGCGTTGGTCATCAATATAGCCGAGTTCACGACAGCGGTGCAATGCTTGTTCGATGTTATCGTCATCACATCCCTTGCGCTGTAGTCGTTGGCGCAGATACGCTTCACTGCGCGAACGCAGGGTGAGCCAGCGCAAGCACATGGCGTAAGCGGTTGCCGGTGGCGTCAAGGTTTATCTTTGCCTTCAACTTCCAGTTGTACTTTTTCTTCGTCGGTGTCTTCGTTATTGTTAAATTTATCCCAGGATAGATCTGATGTTGACGAGATACCGGAGAGCTTGAGCTTGAAGTCGTCCGGATTAGAACTTTGGCGCAACGCTTCATCGTAGGTGATCATCTTTTTTTGCAGCAGACCCATCAACGATTGGTCGAAGGTTTGCATGCCATAGGTTTCGAATCCTTGCTGGATGGTGTCGCGCAGCAATTTGGTTTTTTCTTTATCGTCGATCAATTCACGTACCCGCGCTGTGGATACCATTACCTCAATAGCGGGGACTCGACCCTTACCATCGGCGCATGGCACCAATCGCTGGGAGATAACTCCCTTGATGATGGCAGCCAGTTGCAGACGAATTTGTCGTTGTTGGAACGGTGGGAAGGCACCGACAATTCGGTTAATACTTTCTTGGGCATCGATGGTGTGCAGGGTGGAAAGAACCAAGTGTCCTGTTTCGGCGGCAGTTAGTGCCGTTTCGATGGTTTCGAAATCGCGCATCTCGCCGACGAGGATTACATCGGGATCTTGTCGCAGTGCTGATTTGAGGGCGCCGGAAAAGCTGTCGGTGTCCACTCCGATTTCGCGCTGATTGATAATACTTTTTTTGTCGCGGTGCAAAAATTCGATAGGGTCTTCGATGGTGATGATATGGGCGGTACGGTTAGCGTTGATGCAATCTATCATACTTGCCAGAGTGGTCGATTTTCCTGAGCCGGTGGTGCCGGTGACCAGAATTAGTCCGCGCTGCTCTGTGGTTAGTTTTTTAATGACTTCCGGCAGTTGCAGCTCTTCCAATGTCTGGACATTGAAGGGGATAGCCCGCATAACCATCGAAATGGTGCCGCGCTGGGTAAACATATTGACACGAAAGCGCCCCATCCCCGGTATGCCGTATGATAGGTCAATTTCGTTGGTGCGTTCGAAGCGTTCCCGCTGTAGTTCGTTCAGCATGGCGTAGGCCATTTTACGCATAGATTCCGGTGTTAAGCGCGACGCCTTGGGTAAAGGTCGTAATAAACCGTCGATGCGATATACCGGCGGCAAACCGACCTTCAGGTGTATGTCCGACGCATTGGCTTTAATCGCCATAGCGAGGATGTCGTTTAATTCCATGGAATCACTCCCCAGTTTCGGGTTCTTCTATGCTGGATAGGCCGTATAGCTCAAGTATTTGTTCTTCAATGGTGTTGGCAATATCGGGATGTTGTTTGAGATACTGTTTCGAATTCTCCCGTCCCTGACCAATGCGCTCCTCGCCATAAGAAAACCAAGAGCCGCTCTTGTTGATAATATCGTTGGCGACACCGAGATCAACCAACTCGCCAACCTTGGAGATCCCTTCACCGAACATGATGTCGAATTCAGCTTCTTTGAATGGAGGGGCGGTTTTGTTTTTTACCACCTTAACCCGTGTGCGATTGCCGATCACGTCTTGACCCTGCTTGAGGGTGGCAATCTTACGGATATCCATCCGCACCGAGGAGTAGAATTTAAGGGCGTTGCCTCCGGTGGTGGTTTCTGGATTGCCGAACATGACTCCGATTTTCATGCGAATTTGATTGATGAAAATGACGCAGCAATTAGATTTACTGATGGTGCCGGCTAGTTTACGTAATGCTTGGGACATTAGTCGTGCTTGCAGTCCCATGTGCGAATCGCCCATCTCTCCTTCAATTTCAGCTCGGGGGACCAGTGCGGCGACGGAGTCGACCACCAGCACGTCGATGGCGCCACTGCGTACTAATACTTCAACAATCTCCAGAGCTTGTTCGCCGGTGTCCGGCTGGGATACTAACAGATCGTCGGCATTTACCCCCAATTTGCGCCCATAGGTCATGTCCAACGCGTGCTCAGCATCGACAAAAGCGGCGATGCCACCCTTTTTTTGGGCTTCAGCGATGATATGCAGCGACAAGGTTGTTTTACCTGAAGATTCGGGTCCGTATATTTCGATGATGCGACCGCGGGGAACACCGCCAATGCCGAGGGCGACATCAAGACCGAGGGAGCCGCTCGGTATGGTGGCGATGTCACGCATGACATTATCTTCACCCAAGCGCATGATGCTGCCTTTACCAAACTGTTTTTCGATCTGACCCATAGCTAGGTCAAGTGCTTGCTTCCGGTTGTTTGTTGCCATGATGCTGTGTTCTCCTGTAAAAAATAATGGGTGAACCATGATCTGCTGCGTGCGCGGGTTGATATTATTATTTGGGACACTAAGCGATAGCATAAACAAGGGGTTTTTTTCAACATTTTCTTTGATTTTTGGTAATTACTCGGCACCTCTCAAGTTGGGCAGGTAATTCCCAAAGTATAAAGAACGTCCCCTTTTGTGCGTTTCTTGAAATCTATCAAGTAATAAACTATATTTTTGTTAAAAGTTCTCCCTATTCATGATAGATATTGAATGTATGTCAACCTATCTCGGTGTGGAGAAGATTAGGTGGTGACATAAATTGCCTAGTGTTAACTCTTGATCGTAGTGAAGCGGTACAGTGGCAGGGGATGGCTATTGAAGTAAAGAATGTCGTTGCTTGGTTGCTGCAAAAATAGGTTTCAATAAATTGCCGCAGCGAGTATTACATGTAGGAGTCGGCTTCCGAGCCGCGAAGTCTTTTGCTGCCCATTTATTGTTTCAACGTGCGTCGTAACCAATCTAATGCTGTGTAAGCCGTTTTTGTGCGTACCTGATGGCGATCACCGCTAAAATGGCATTCGCGTACTTCGGTGCCTTGAGGTGTTGCCAGGGCAATAAATACTGTGCCGCACGGTTTATCGACGCTGCCGCCGCCCGGTCCGGCTATGCCGGTAACTGCGAGGGCAAGATCTGTTTTTGCCCGCTTGCGGATGCCGTTGACCATGGCACGGGCGCACTCGTTGCTTACGGCTCCCTTGTTCAATAATAGTTCGTTGGTAATACCTAGCATGTCATGTTTTGCCGAGTTGGCGTAGGTTACAGCACAGCGTTCAAGGAAGGCGCTGCTGCCAGCAATGTCGGTTAGTAACTTGGCGATGAGACCGCCGGTGCAGGACTCAGCCAACGATAGGGTTTTTTCGGATCGAATGAGATCGTGCGCGACCACTCCCGGCAGCGTTTCATCACCTTGAGCAACCACATGGACACCGAGGCGCTGGCGTACAATATCTTCGGCCTGATCCAGGGCTTGTTCGTCATCGCTGCGAGCGGTTACGTCGTCACGGGTAGGGCCAAGACCGCCACAAACTAAGGCGACAATCTTTTGCTGGTTGAGGTGTTGCAGTGTTGCAGCAATCTGTTGTGGATTGTCGCCCAGGGTGATTGCTTGATCCACAGCATAACCTTCGCTACGTAGAGTGCTAGCTATGGCGGCGGTGTTGGTGTCGATCACGTCGCCGTTAAGTAATTCATCTCCAATGGTGACAATCGCTATTTTCATTGTTTAACTCCTGACCGTTTAAGTGGTTATAACGCACAATGTTAGTAAAATCGGGACTGTCCCCAGCTACACCGGGGGCTGTCCCAGATGTTTGCGGTGCTAACCGTTACCGTTTCAAACCCGTAAAACCGGGACAGCCCCCGATGACCCTGGGGACAGTCCCGGTTTTACTCTCCTGATCAAAATAGATTCGGCATTAGCATCATCAGCAAACGTAAGCACAAAGCGGCATAAATACCCGCTACCACATCATCCATGACCACCCCGAAGCCATTTTTCACCTTGGTGTCAAACCATGATGCTGGCCATACCTTGACGATATCGAACAACCTGAACAGAAAAAAAGCGGCAATGGCTGTAGGCCAATTAAATGGTAGAAATGCCACCGTGGTCAGATAGCCGATCAGCTCGTCAATTACAATGCGACCGTCATCAGTGACACCAAAGATTTTACCCGCTTTATCCGAGCTCCAGATTGATAATAGTAAGATGGCGAACCAGCTCAAAGCAAAGAGCAGCGGGGACAGGGACGCCAGCAGATAGAATAGTGGAATACCCATTATAGTGCCAAAGGTGCCGGAAGCAACGGGGGCATAGCCCAGACCGGCGTTGGTGGCTATGAACAGGATGACTTTTTTCATGTTAATCCTTTTTTATTCCTCGCTGTGCAGATAAAGTTGCTCCAGTGCTGCTGCAATGGGGATGAGTTCCGGTTTTTCGCTGTACAGTAGTTCACAACGAACCAGAAGTGGGTCAGCAAGCTGTAGCCCTTCAGGTGAGCGTTGCTTAAAGGCATTGTTGTCGGCAAACTGATGGATGATGGTAATTGATCCATCTGCACACGGCGTCAGATGTAATTGTATCATCTGTTTAAGGGCTGCGTTCTTGGCAAGGTGGAGGGTCGCCGATAGGGGGCGAATGTTTTCACAAAAAAACGAGGCTGCCAGCTCACCGCCAATTAGCACCTGATCTTCGAGTTTTTGTTTCCTTATGAGAAAAGGGAAATCGTCGAAGCTCCATGGGGTACTCATGGTGCAGCGTTCTACCTGTAGTTTTGGGCGTAAGCTCCCGAGATAAGCGGCTTCCCACAGTTGACGCAGGGCGGTGTGTTTGCTGATATGGCGCTGACCGTGAACATCGTCAAGGAGTAATTGCTTGGTTTGGAGCTCTTTGATCACCGGCCCGACGGCTCCAAGTGCTACTTGAGAGCGGGTGGCAATGGTGCGGTATGGCTGATTGCATAATTGTGGATCGTTTAGCAGTTGGTAGATGATTTTCGATCCTGCCCCTTGTTGGCTGCGGTTGGGTAGCAATTTTACCCCTTTTTTACGCCGACCGGAGACCTCGTAAAACAAAGGTGGCGTGCAAATAGATCCATTGCCTACGGTGTCTAAATAACTAAGTTGGTGTAGGTGTAATTGGCTGGCAAGGCTTTCGGGAACATAATCGGCTAGTAGTAGTGGTTGCTGCTCGTGGAGTGCTTGTAGCTGAAATACCAGCAGCTTTGCTTGTTGGGGAGTGATGCGCCATGCAATATAAACGGGTAGTTGAATGCTGCCCCAGTCACCAAGCAAACACAAATAGCCACTAAGCGGGGAAGGTGGTGAAAGTGTATCGCCGGGAATAAATTTAGCGTCAAGACCGGGACGTTTGTTGAGCGCAGTGATAATTGCCCGAATAATTTTAGTTTCACGTAATGTCGGTTGCGACATGAAGACCTCGATGGGGGTGTAACTGTTGAGCAAAACAACCCAAGAACATTATAGTAACCGTGATTCTACTCTGGGGTGATTTCAGATATCAAGGGCAAAGTGTTTGTGTAGAGATTGGTGTTGTGAAGAAACCCTTCCCCCTGTACGGGGAAGGGTGAGAGGGTAGCGTCTGGGGTTAATATTTGCCCCAATCACTATCATCCAGAGAAATTTGTGGTTGGGATGGGGAGGCTGTTGATGCAGGATTCTGCCCCGTGGTTTGCTGTTTGCGCACAGGAGTGCTTCGTTGTAGCTTCGCTGGTTGTTGCCTTAAGGTGAAGCGTTGCAACATGTGATGAAGTTGGGCTGCCTGCCCTGACATCTCCTCGGCAGCTGCGGCGCTTTCCTCAGCATTGGCGGTATTTTGTTGGGTAACAGAATCAATTTGAGCAATGCCTTGGTTGGTTTCGGCTATTCCCGTTGCCTGTTCTTTACTGGCGGCAGTAATTTCGGCGATAAGGTCGGTAACCTTGCCAACGCCGGTGACAATTTCGTCCAAGGCTCTGGCGGTTTTATGGGCAATCTCGCTACCGTTGGCTACTTTTTGCACCGAACCTTCAATCAAATCAGTTGTTTCGGCTGCCGCTTTAGCGCTGCGAGCCGCCAAATTGCGCACTTCTTCGGCGACGACGGCGAACCCTTTGCCATGTTGACCGGCGCGGGCTGCCTCTACTGCTGCATTAAGAGCGAGTAGATTGGTCTGGAAGGCAATCTCATCAATGGTTTTGATGATTTTAGAAATATTTTGGCTGGCATCATTTATTTCAGCCATAGCTGAAACCATGGTTTGCATTTGAGAACTGCCCGACTCTGCATCTTGTTTATTTTGTTCCGACAGTATGGTGGCCTGTGTGGCATTTTCAGCATTAAGATTTGTTTGCGAGGATGTTTCGTGCATCGATGCTGAAATTTGCTCCATGGAGGCAGCTTGCTCTGTTGCACCTTGGGAGAGCGATTGGCTTGAATCTGCTACCTGTCCGGCTGCAGAGGCGATCTCGTCACCGGCAACGAGGATTCGTGACATGATATCGTTCAAGTCGTGGCTTAACGAATGCAGTGTTCCGCGAATCTCATCGTCATCCCCATGTGGGGTAACGTCGAACGAGAGATCACCCTGAGCCAGCTTTTTTAGTGATGCGACAACATCATTTTGTAGGCTGTCGGCAAATTTATCTATGGTATTTGCCATCTGACCGATCTCATCGTTCTGTTGGAGGTTCATGCGCAGCGCAAGGCGGCCATTTTCCAATTCAGACAGCATGTGAACAGCTCGACCCAGTGGGCCGGATATGCCGCGCGAGATAATTACCATCAGGATTAGAGCTAACACCACCACAATACTAACTGCGGCGATGACTTTGTAAAAAATGGAATCTAACTCGGCTTGAATGTCATCAAGATACAGACCCCCACCAATGATCCAGCCCCAGTCACGCTGTAGCTTAACAAAGGAGATTTTGTCTACCGGCTTATCGGAGCCCGGTTTGGCCCATTGGTAGTCAACAAAGCCGTGACCGCTTGTTGTGGCAACCCGTGACATCTCGACAAAGAGTTTTTTGCCGTTGGGGTCGGCAAAGGAGGATAGGTTCTTGCCGTCGAGTTTTGGTTTGATCGGATGCATCACCATGGTGGGTGAGGTGTCTTGAATCCAAAAGTAATTGCCGTCGGCAAAACGGGTGTGGCGCACGGCATCCTTAGCTGCCGTTTGCGCTTCATCCAATGTCATAGTGCCATTTTTGTGCAGGGTGGCATAGTGATCAATCACTCCCCATACACCGTCAACGGTGTGTTTAATTTCGCTTTGTTTTGCATGATTCAGGTTGCTTTTGAGCTGTGTGTAAACCCAGCCAACGGTTAAGCTAAAGACAATGATCAAGGCAAAGCTCAGGGCGAAAATCTTGTGTGCTACTTTCAGGTTTTTCATTGTATACTCCCTTACCTTTGTTTCTGGTACGTATGGATTATTGGTTGTTTTGTCAACGATTGATTTGCTATCAATTTGCAAACTGTCAATTTAATTTATAATAATAGCATCATTTGTCGAATAATAATAGGGGTTTTCCTATAGATGTAGGTAATTAAAAGGTGTAAATAATAAGTGTTTGTTAATTTATGAAATGTATTGGATGTCTGACACATTGCAGTGCGGTGTTAGTTAAGGTTTACTTTGCAACTGCATATAATATAGTATGGAAATTGTCTTTTAATTGCACCCAAGTATAGATGATGATTTGGAGCATGGTATTTACCATGTTTAGTGGTGGTCTTAAGCGTGGTAGTAGCTCCGAATAAACACTGGTTCTGGCTGTTAATGCACAAAAAAACACATAGAGGTTGCCATGGCAAAAAGACGCTTGATCAGCTTTGATTGGGCAATGAAAAAGTTGCTGCGCAGTAAGGCTAATTTTGACATTTTAGAGGGATTTCTCAGCGAATTGTTAAAAGAGGGAATCCATATCCTCGAAATACTTGAAAGCGAAAGTAACAAGCTTGATCATTGCGATAAATTTAACCGCGTTGATTTGAAGGTAAAAAATGATGCCGGTGAAATAATTATTATCGAGGTACAGTACGAACGGGAATTTGATTATCTGCAACGCATTTTGTATGGAACCTCCAAGGTGATAACCGAACATTTGAACGAGAGTGATCCCTATGCCGAAATCGTCAAAGTAATCTCGGTCAACATCCTCTTTTTCGATCTGGGGCACGGTGATGATTACGTCTATCACGGTGCTACCAACTTTAAGGGACTACACAATAACGATCAGTTACAATTATCTGACGAGCAGCAACATCTTTATCAGCAACAAGAGATACATCAAATATTTCCAGAATATTATCTTATAAAAGTTAATAATTTTAACGATATTGCCAAAGATACTCTGGATGAATGGATCTATTTTCTGAAAAATGAGGAGATCAAGGAAGAGTTTAAAGCTCAAGGTTTAACTAAGGCCAAGCGAGAGCTTGATATCCTCAAATTACCTGAAAAAGAACGCGCTGCCTATGAACGCTATCAGGAAGATCTCCATTATCAGGCCAGTATGGTCGAATCATCCTATACGATCGGAATGATTAAAGGGGAGATTCGGGGTATTGAGCAGGGGGTAAAGAAGAGATCCATAGAAATTGCTAGAAATCTGATTGACGTACTTGATGTGCAAACGATATCGGTTAAAACTGGTTTAACCACAGAAGAGATTCTGGCTCTGAAGCAGTAAATAGTCGCGGTCTTTGTGTGTGTGGGGGGTGTTTAGTTTATAATGAAGGAATTGTTGTATTTGTTAAGTTGTAGCGGTAGTTTTTATTTGTAATTATACATACTGGGGGGTGTTGGGGGATGATGCGCTTTGGACGGTTGTGCGTAGTTGTTATTTTATTATCTCTGTTATTGCCGGTGGTTGTTTATGCGGCTGAACCAAGCGAGAAAACTCGTTTTGTAGTCATGCGAGTTGATGATCAAACGGGGCATGAAGGATGGGAAAACCACCTGATTGCCTATGGTATTCGCAATATTGTCAATAGCGAACTGTTTGATACCGGAAGTTATCTCCCTGTTGAAGATCGTTTGGAGATCACTGACCAGATCGATTCACTGATTGCATCTCGCTGGAGCGAATCTTCACCCGAGAAGCAACAGTCAGATTTAGATCAAGAGGTGTTGGATAATACCGATTGTGTTGTCAGTGTTGTGGTGCGCGATTTTAAGGTAAAACGGCGGCGCAGTATCGGGCTATTTTCTGCGGCAAAAACGACCATTCAAATTTCCGTAGATGTTGAATTGAAACACCATGATGGAACAGTACAAAAAGTGAGCGGAAAAGGGAAAGGAGTAACGAAGTCCATGGGACTCCTGTTCCAGATTCGTGAAGATAAGGTTCATTTTAACGAAACAACGGTCGGACAAGCGACTCAGGAGGCGATTCATCATGCGATTACAAAATTATAGCGGACACCCTCGAATTTTACATATCTTCATGTTGTTTTTTATGGTGATGTTAACAGGGTGTGCTACAACCTATGTTGAGCAGGATAATCCCCTGTCAAAATCATCAACTCCGGTTGCTGCGCAAGCGAAGAGCCAAAAGAGCGTTTATACTGGTGCCAAAACGGTGGTGGCAGTGTTGCCTCTGGGGTTATCTGATCGTGCCGCGCAGCGTTACCCGCATCTGTTAGAGAAAAATGTTGGCATGGGGATTCATAATATGCTCGTCGATGCGCTGTACGATACCAAGCGATTTACTTTTGTTGAAGATAATGCCGGTATCATCAAGGATGTGATGGATAGGCAATGGATGAGTGCTAGTGGTATGGTCAGCCAGAGTAAAGCGATTGAGATGGGTAAAATGCTCGGTGCGACCAAGGTTATTTACGGTGAAGTTTACGATTATGGTGAAGGGGGGGCAAAAATTCGCGGCTTTAAGGCACAGAAGAATCTTCAAACCAGAATGGGGATTCAAATTCGCTGTGTTGATGTAGAAACGTTGGAGTATATTCCTGGGAGCGGTACGGGCATCGGTTCAGATGTATCCAGTGCTGCGAATGTGGCTTTGCAACAGGCAACTGCCAGTCTGTTGCGTCGGTTGAATTGATTTATTTTTAGGAGGTTTAAATGAAGTTTAAGTTGAAGTATTGTTTAACCATAAGTCTAGCTTTGCTGTTTTTGTTTGCATTGACAACAGCGAATTCTTTTGCCGGTTCCGATATGGAGCGTTTGGAAGAGGTGTGGAGTACAGATTATTTTGTTGAGGAGCGTTGGACTCCACAATCATTGCATCATTTGTTTGAAGAGGCGGGTTTTCACATAACTCAGGATGAGGCCGCACATATTATAGAGCTGGAAACGGCAGGTGATATTAGAGCGTCTCATGATTATACAATGAATATTCTTGGTATCAGCGTTCTTTCAGGTGTTATTGGTGGTTCCGGTGGCGGCGATGAAGCAGCGGCCTATACTTCTCCTGCCGGGGTAACTTCAAGACTTGTTATGCAAAATCTGGTTATCCCCGCAGCTAAAACACGGGCAGCAAAGAAAAAAGAAGATGCACAAAAAGCGCTCAACATGCCACGGACTTTTGGTGCGGCGTTATCGTGGGAAGATGTAGATTTCGATAATAGCGGTGAAAATGGCGATCTGTATGGTGCCACCATCGGCATGGCGTGGGACAATGAAAATATCAGCTATGGTTTCATGCTTCCTTACGACTACCTCGATTTCGATAGCTTTGATGCTCACCGGATAGGTTTGCTCGGTTTTGGTCAGTACAATCTTGAGCTTTCTGATAGTTTATCTACCTCGTTTACCGGTCACCTGAACTATACCTATACCGATTTAGATTTAGACAATGGCGGTAGTGATGATGTCAACATGTTTGGTGGTGGTCTCAGTGCTGCAATAACCCTTGATAAGGATCTTTATATCTTAAGTACCGGTGTTACTTACCTGTACAACACTGACGATACCGATTTCGACAATGATGAGCAGCATCTTATTAAATGGGGTGTTAATGCTGGTGTGCGTAATGGCGATAACGGTGTATTCAACGTGTTTGCTGTATGGAACAGCGATATAACCGATTATGACAACGATCCCGATGTTGATGAAGATTACTACGAGGTTGGTATGGAGGGTAGCTTCACCCTTTCCGATACCTTTGGTATGACTATTGGTTACAAGAAAGTTATCGAATTGGATGATTTCGATGCTGATCAAGTTTATCTCGGCAGCACTTGGAAATTTTAAACTATTGTAGGAGCGAATTTATTCGCGAATAGTTTGACTACGGGAGGAAGCTGCTAATAACAGCTTCCTCTTTGTTTTTTAGTAACTATTCAGCGTAATGGGCACGCAATCCCCATATCAAGGGACGCAACGAGCCCATCCATGGGGCTTATTGTCGCCGTCCATGGCGACAAATACCCTTGCTATGGGGATCACGTGCCCAACTTGAGTGGTGCTGAGTAGTTACGTTTTTTATCCCCATCCCTCGATATTGCGGAGGTTTCAATGCAGTACATTACTCATCGTTTTAAGTTTATAGCCTGTTTGTTGTTTGTTGTTTGCTGTGGATTGGTACTGCTGCCCGGTTCGGTCATAGCCGCCGTTGAAGCGACGGGGATGGGAGCTATTACCGTTTCTAAAGCGCAAGCACGGGAAGATGCCTTGAATGATGCTCAACGCAACGCCGTAGAGCAGGTGTTAGGTTCCATGCTTACCAGTGAAACACTGGTGGAAAATTTTGTGCTTGTTGAAGATAAAATTTTGACCAGAGTTAGTGGTTATGTCAAAAAACATACCGTGTTGTCGGAGAGGTATAGCGCTGAAGATTGTACCATTGTTATTCGCGCTGAAGTCGAGGAGATGGCGCTGGCTGATGATGTTGCAGCACTAGCCGGATTATTGCCACGCATGAATTATCCTACGCTGGCTATTTCCTTAAAGGAGCAGTCGTTAAATGCTCAATCGGGTCAAGTTGATGTCGATTTGAGTGCAGCTCGCCAAGCGTTAATGCAGGTATTGCACAGCAAGGGCTTTAACCTGGTCGATCTTGACGCCCTGCAAAACGAGCGCAATCGTCAGGCCGGGTTGACGGCAGCATTCGGGGACAGTAAGCAGCAAGCTCAGGAGGCGGCAAGTCATCAGGCGCAGCTACTGATTACCGGTACGGCCATAGTGCAGGATAACGGAGCATCCCCTTACAATGAACGCTTACATGCTTATGGTGCAACGATTACCGCTAATATTCATGAGAGCGTGACGGGACGAATTTTGGCATCGGCCAATGCCCAGGCTACGGCTCCGCAGTTCAGTTTTGCCCTGGGCAGTCAAAAAGCGTTGGGTTTGGCGGCAACCGATTTGGCCAATCAACTATCCGATCAAGTGGTGCAGGTGTGGCTCGACTCCTGTTACAACGAACATAAGGTAGTGGTGGTGGTGGAAAATGCTGGTTTTTCTGATGTGCAGAATCTTTTGACCTCCATTTCAGCATTGTCGGGGGTAACAACCGCCCAACAAAAATCATTCGTACGTGGACGAGCCGAGTTGATTGTCGGTTGGAAAAACTGCAATGTGATGCGCATGGCTGGAGTTATGCACAATCTGAGTGTAGGAGCGAAACATCTGGAAATATTGGAAGTACAGGGTAATACGTTAAGGACGAAGTTGCAGTAGTACGAGGTTCAGTCAACTCTAAACAAAAAAAGCCTGCGAATATTTCGCAGGCTTTTTCTTTTAGTGAGTTTTTATAATCTAAATTACTCAACAGTAATTTGTGCATCCTGAATAATCACATCATACTTGTAGCCGTAGCCAAAATCCTGATTGAGATCAAGAATCCCTTTGACGAGTACAGTGTCTCCCATGGCTGCTTGACCTGAAGTGGTGATGGTCAGGTCGTTGCTGCCTGCTGCGCCGGTGCCATCTTGAAGATGGATCCAGTTGGTTTTCATGATGTTTGGGCTGAATTTAACCACTTTAGCGCGGATGCTGATCTCTTGTGTGGCGAGGTCGGCTTGCTGGGTAAACACTTCGGCGATGGTGTAACCGTTCTGCGCCTTGGTTAGACCGCTGAAATCAACTTCTATGGTGCTGATGGCCGGTTTTGTATGTTGTTCCATGGCGTTAGCAGCCATATCTGTATGACCAGCCTCTGCGCACTGAGTGTTGAGTGCCATGCTGGCATTGGGCGCTAAGATGTTGCTGACAAAATATAACTCGTCAAAATCACGGTTGAGGGTATTGCTGTGGTAGTTTGGCATCACCATCCCTTCGGGGATGATTACGCTGTCGCCAACGGCTACGTTAAATTCCGGTGCTGCCGCCCAGATATCTTTGTCGGCGGTCTTCACCTTTACGTAGGTATAGCCAGCGGTGTTCATGGTTTCCAGAACTGTACCCGACATCTGCTGGGTCATCTCTGGCGAGGTCATGGGTTGTTCGGCTGTTGCTTTAGCTGCCGGAGCTGTAGTTTTAACAGGCTTGGAATCTTGGCATGCGCTAAGGCTGGTTGCAAGTAGCGCAATAAATATCAGGTGTAAATATTTCACGGGTTGATCCTCCATAGAGTTAATAAGGTGTAACTATTCAGCATATCTTAAGTTTTTTAAACCGCGAATGGTTGGTTCGCAGCTCCGATCGTTCGCGCTCTGGAGAGCGTCTCCTACATTGTCAATTATCAATTATCAATTATCAATTATAAAAAGAGCTGGCTTCCAAGCCGCGAATGCATAGCATATTTTCTTTTTGTAGCACACCGGTTTTAGCAGCGCAATGTGGCAATGAGCAGTTTTGGATTTAACAACAGATCCAGAGCCGCGCTACAACTGCCGATGACAATATCGGCTGCCAGTAAACTCGGTATGGCAACGCCCTCCTGCTGCATTACGGCAATGCCGAGGGCGGCATCGCGCAGCAGGAGTTGGTCGTTGACTCCATTGCCGATAGCGACGCAATGTTCTGGCGTTAGTTGCTGTAGATAGCGCTGTTTGGCAATAATCTGTTCACCACTGGGTATAACGGCTAAGTGGCAGGGAAATGCTTCAATCTGGCGGGCTGCGCTGCCGTGGGTATCGGCAGTTAGCACATGGATGGTAAGATGCTGCGCCAATGTGTTTAATTGAGGGATCAATTCGGGTAATAATAAGCCATCGTAGGCGATGGTTCCGTTATAGTCGAGAATAAGATGCTGGAGCCTCAATGAAGGCCGTCCGGGGATGGTGATGTTAAGGATATTGTTGTCGGGCATGGTGATGCTCCTTGCTTGAATAGGTCATTATTTGAGTGATGCCGAATCCATTTGAAACTCTTGGGGGTGTTTGCTAGTCTTCACGCCGAGTACAAATGAATTCGATATTCTACAGGAGATTACGTTGAAATTATATCTGCTTTTATGTGTGGTTATGCTGGTGTTTGGTGTGGGCAGTGCTTTGGCTGCACCTTTTGCTGATCAAGTAAAGCAACCGGTGACACAAACGCTGGAAATTCAGCAGCAATCACAGCATGAAGCGGATGCTTGGGATGTGCAGCGGCGCAAGTTGGTGGCTGAGCTGGAAGGTTTGCAGCTACAACAACAACAGTTGAAGCATGAAAAAAGTGATCTTAACCGACAGGTGGACAATAGCGAGCTTGCCATTGCTCAGTTGCAGCGGGCTATTGCCGAATCAAAGCGTATAACTGGTGAGATGACCCCTTTTTTACTGGAAACCCTACACCGATTGGAGCAACAGGTGGAGACCGATTTGCCATTTCTTCACCAAGAGAGGCAATTGCGCTTAAGGCGGCTTAGCGCAGCGTTACAGGATTCACAATTGGCAATTGGGGAAAAATTCCGGCGTGTGATGGAGGCGTTACGGGTGGAAGCCGAGTACGGTCGTAGTGTTGAAGTGACTCAGCGAACAATGAGTATTGATGGTCGTGATGTGTTGATGAATCAGCTACGTCTTGGGCGATTAGCCTTGTTTGGTCAATCCCTCGATGGGCAGCGTAGCGTGATCTACGATATGACCGGGCAACGCTGGCAACCGTTGGATAAGCAGTACAATAGTGAGATTGACCGAGCGTTGGAGATGGGCAGTAAGCATCGTCCCATTGATCTGCTGACGCTACCTCTGGGGAAGGTGGTGAGCCAATGAAGGGTTGCACGATCAATCTCATCCTTGTTTGTTTAAGTTTATTGATTACCCCCACCGTTTACGCACAGGATGTTCGCTGCAGTGCTCAACAGTATCAGCAGCACCAGCGTGACGTGGTGGCTGCGGCGCAACAGGATAAAATGACCGCAATGAAATTGGCTGCAGCGCAGCAACAGCAACTACTTAAGGATAAAAAATCGTTGCAGCATGCAGTACGTGAAGCGCGGCGTGCGGTAACGCTGTTGACTCAGGAAACTACTGCGCTGAAAAAAAAGCGTATTACCCTGGCTGCCAAGCAAAAAAAGTTAGTAGCAGAAAAAAAACAGCGAACCACGGCGTTACAAGAGTTGCTCGGCTTTATTCGCGTAAGCGCTCGCGACGTGGATGCGTTGTTGCAACACAGTCAGCTTAACGCCATCGATCCGCAACGGGGCGATGTTTTACATTCGTTGTTGGAACAACAGCGTTTTCCCGGCATGGACGATGTGCGTGGACTCTGCGATCTGTTGTTGGAGCAGTTTCGCGGGTCGGGAGAAGTACAGATTGTTACGTTGCCGATTTTGGATCGTCAGGGAGAAGAGACCACAGTACAAACCCTGTTGCTGGGTGATTTTAGTGCCGCCTATCGTAGTGACAGTGAAACAGGCTTTTTGCTGTATTCGCAGCCGAGCAGCCGTTTATTTGCCCTGTCGGTGTTACCCAGTGGTCGATTACAACGTCAGATTAACGCTTATCTCGATGGCGAGAGTGACAGCGTGCCGTTGGATATCGGTCGTGGTGCGTCGCTACGTCAACTCACCTATCAGACCAGTTTAGGTGATCAACTAGGTCAGGGTGGTTTTATTGTCTGGCCGATTATGTTGATTGGCATTGTCGCTATGGTATTGATTCTGGAGCGGATGTGGTTTTTGCGCCGCAACCGTTTTGATGCCACCGCTTTGTTGCACCGGCTGCAACCGAAAATTATGACGCAGCAGTGGGATGAGTGCGCAGCTCTATGTCAACAGGGCGGTGAGAAGCCACTACCCCGGGTGCTGTGCTCCGCTTTGCGTTATCACGATTTTGGTCGCGAAGAGTTGGAAAATGTTTTACAAGAATCTATCCTCGGTGAGATCCCGCGCTTGGAGCGTTTTTTGTCCACCTTGGCGGTGTTGGCATCTATCGCCCCATTGCTTGGGTTGCTGGGTACGGTAACGGGGATGATCAACACCTTTCAAATGATCACCTTTCATGGCACTAGCGATCCACGTATGATGTCGGGCGGGATATCGGAAGCACTTGTGACCACCATGGCTGGTCTCGGGGTGGCTATTCCCATCATGCTTAGTCATAGCCTGCTCAGTCGCCGGGTGGAGACCGTGATTGCTGAGCTGGAAGAAAAATCTATCAGCTTCGTCAATATGGTATGTCAATCACGGCTTGGAGCAGCGGAGCCAAAAAAATGAGTTCCGGCTGGTATGCTCTGGAGGATTATTTGAGAAGTGGCGGTGTGGTGATGGTGCCGTTGGTTCTGGTATCGCTATTGATGTGGGGGATGATTCTCTATTGTTTGTTAACCCTTAAATCATTGTATAGTCGCAATGTCTCGCGTGAGCAAGCGGGCGAGTGGGTACGCCATGGTTCCATTCCGTTATCCCACGGTTATTGCGGTGTTTCCACACAGTTGGTGTCGCTGTTTATGCTCAAGCGTAGCGGCGATCCGGCCTTGGATATTTATGTAATGGATGAGGCGGTGCTGGCGGTGGGTAATCGCCTTGAGCGTGGTTTGACCATGATCGGGGTGCTTGCTGCTATTGCGCCGTTGTTGGGATTGCTGGGTACGGTGTTGGGGATGATCGGTACATTTGACACCATTGCCATATTTGGAACCGGGAATGCCCGGGCAATGGCCGGCGGGATCTCTCAGGCGTTGATTACCACCCAGACCGGGTTACTGATTGCTATTCCCGGTTTGTATATGCGTAATTTTTTGCAGCGTCGAGCGGGTAATCTCAAACAGCGGGTGATCTCTCTGGGGATATATCTTAAGCGGCATCTTGCACCATTGCCGCAGGAGGCGAAATGATCAATATCACGGCAGCGCGACGTGCCAGCCGTCAGACTCTGGAGCTTAATATGGCTCCGTTGATCGATATGGTGTTTATCTTGTTAATATTTTTTCTGGTTACCACCAGTTTTGTGCGTGAAACCGGGGTTGACGTGCAGCGCCCAAGTGCGGCTACAGCGGTAAATCAGGACCATGCTACGATCTTGATTGCGGTGACGGCAGATGATCAGATCTATGTGGAGCGCAGCCTCATTGATGTTCGAGCGGTGCGGGTTCATGTTGAGCGAGCCTTGGCGGAAAACCCTGAGGGCAGTGTGGTGATTGTTGCTGATAAGGGCAGTCGTACCGGCACCGCCATTGCGGTGATGGATGGTTGTCGTCAGGCCGGTGCTGCTGATGTTGCCATAGCGGCTGGAGTGTCGGCTGGCGCGGTAGGGGGTAATTAAGGAGTGCAGTGGCGACGTGTGCTAAATTCTAAACCGCTAACCATCGTGGTGGCGCTGATTGGTACACTGGTGCTTAACTTTGCGTTGTTTTCTGCGTTGCCCTATCTAACTCAATCGCAAAGCGTCCCCTTGGTAAACAGTATTACCCCGGCGATATCGGTGGTTCATGTCGCACCACCCAATCCACCTAAGCGTCAACAAGCGACCAAAAAACCACCCAAGACGGCGGTGAAAAAGGAGAGAATCGCCCAGGTTAAGCCGCAAACACCGACCCCCAAGTTGCAATTAAATCTTATGCTTCGACCGGAAATTCCTAATTCGCTGGGGCAGATAGCTATGCCCGAGGTGCAGTTAGCTCATCTCGATCCGCTGCCGTCGGTTTTTGCTAGTGCGGCGCTGGATCAACCACTGACGCCGTTGGTGCAATCGCCATTTATCTATCCGTTACGTGCCAAGCGGCTAGGAATTGAAGGCTGGGTGCGGATTCGGCTCCTCATCTCAAAACAAGGTGATGTGGAACGGGTGGAGATTGTTGAAGCACAGCCGAAGAATGTATTTGAGCAGACGGTGGAACGTGGTGTGCGTCTGTGGCGTTTTACTCCCGGAACCGTCGATGGTGAAGCGGTGCGCAGTTGGGTGGTTACTACAATCCGTTTTGAGTTGGAATCCTGATAATGGTGTATTTGCGCACACTGTTGTGTTTAGGGCTGCCGCTGCTATTGCTGTTATCTGCTGCGCCGGTTCAGGCCGATGAGATCCCCATCTCTGTGCGGCGTGTGGTGCTACAGGCTCAGAGTTTGATGGATAAACAGCACTATGCCGAGGCTCTTGCGGTGTTGGAAAAACAGCGCCAGCGCCCCCAACATCACTATCTGATCGATTTCACCATCGGCAATATTTATCTGCTTTCGCAGCGTAAATCTAAAGCTATTACATGGTATAGAGCGGTATTGGCTGGGCGACCTGATCATAGCGGCGCGTGGTTGAATCTTGCTCAATGTTATTATGCTGGTGAACACTATATCAAGGCAGCTAAAGCCTTTGAGCAGGGGTATCGTTATCGTCAACCCGCTCAGGCTCAATTGCTTTATAATGCAGCTCTGGCTTACCTACAGGCACAGCAACCCAATGAAGCATTAGCGGCGTTGCTGCAATTGTTGGCGGATTTCCCCGACGCGATTCAAAACAGTTGGCGTGCCGCGTTGGTTCAAGTGTATGTGCAACTTGATCAACCTCGCCATACCCTGGTTCATTTAGAAATTTTGGCACAGCAGACTGAAGCAGAAGACCAGCGGCGCTGGCGTGAGTTGCTGGTGCAGCAGTATCTAGTATTGAAGATGACCGATAAAGCCTTGGCGATGGTGCAGTTCCTGACGCGTGTCGATGGTTTAGAAGCACGCTGGTGGACGTTGTTGACCCACCTTCACCTTGAGGCAGGGCGTTATGCTCAGGGTTTAGTAACACTAAAGGTGGTAGCTTATCTGCAACCATTGAACAAGGAAGAATTGCGCTTGCTGGCTGACCTGCACTTGACACTGGGAGTGCCGCAACAGGCGATCCACTATTATACCCAATTGCGCCAGCAACATCCCCATGATAATCGTTTGCTGACCCGCTTGGTTCATGCCAGCTTAAATTTACATCGCCCGCAGCAGGCATTGTGGTGGGCACAACAAGCTCAGAGTGATTCGCCTGATATTAGCCTGTTGCAGCTTCAGGGGCAGCTACTCTTCAGCCTTAAACGTTACCCTGATGCCGTTACTTTATTTGGACGTATCGCCAAGCTGGAAAAAGGATCTGGGAAAGCCGGTGCGGCGTGGTTGATGCAAGGATACGCGGCATGGAATGGTGAATTGTGGGGGCAAGCGCGTAAGGCGTTTAAGCAGGCTAAGCGCTACCCCGATCAGCGTAAGCGAGCTACGCAGTTGTTGCAGCAATTGCGCGAAGTTAGCCCGTCGCTTTGACTACTTGATCTCGGCCAGCATTTTTTGCTGCATATAACGCCTCATCGGCTAAACGCACGGTGTTTTGAATATCTTTGCCCTGGGCGAACGAACTGACACCACAGCTTGCAGCTAAATTGTTTATCTTGGTAAAATTGTTGTTACGTATCTGGTGGAGTAGGTTTTCGGCCAGTTTGGCTGTTTCTTGGGTGTCACTGTTGGGGGCGATGATGAGAAACTCTTCGCCACCCCAGCGACCAACGATATCGGTTGCTCGCATATTGCGTGCCATCAGTTCGGATAATTCAATCAAAACGGTGTCGCCGGTTTGGTGACCAAAGGTATCGTTGATTTGTTTAAAATGATCGATATCCAAAATAGCCACTCCGCAGGGGGTGTCGTAGCGTAAAAATAGATCATGTTTTCCATGAAGTAGTTCGTCGAGTTTGCAGCGGTTATATAGTCCTGTTAGTTTGTCGGTTTCTGATAATTTAAGCAGTAAGCGGTTGTATTTGCTCAACTGGTAATAGTGAATGCCGTACAGGGCACTGATTAAACTAAATGCGCCCAGTAGCGACCACAACAGATCGTAGTCAAAGCCGACCACTTCTTTAATTGCTACCCACCTGTTATAGATCGTCTGCTTCTCTTCGGGGGCAATAGATAGCACCAGTTTGGAGAAGATCTCTTGTAGTATTGGTTCATCTTTTCGTGTCGCGACCGCAAGATTGACCTGGTTGTATCCCACATCTAAACGCCCAGAAATTTTGATACTGCCGGTAAAGTTTTTTTGAATTTGTTCAGCAATGGTCATGAGGTTGTCGATGTAGCAATACAGTTCACCGCTTTCAACCCGGCGCAATCCCTCTCCAATTGAAACTACATCGACAACGTTGATCTCCGGATGTCTGCTTCTCATCTCTTCGCCTATGGCGTAGCCGCGGACAATGCCCACCTTTTTTCCTGTGATGTCCTTAATGTTGTTGATGAAAATTTTATCGGTCGTTGTAGCAATAAC
>JAYEOA010000120.1:56035-66993 GCA_034722515.1 Thermodesulfobacteriota bacterium
CGTTGATCTCCGGATGTCTGCTTCTCATCTCTTCGCCTATGGCGTAGCCGCGGACAATGCCCACCTTTTTTCCTGTGATGTCCTTAATGTTGTTGATGAAAATTTTATCGGTCGTTGTAGCAATAACCACCGGGATGGATACATAGGGTGGCGTAAATCTCATGTATTTATTACGCTCTGTAGTGCTGGCAGCGAGAGATAAAATATCGCAGCTTCTCTTTTGAGCTTGTTGTATTGATTCCTGCCACGATTGTGTTGGTATTAATCGGATAGGGATCGGTAGTTTTTCTTGAAATAGAGCCATGTAATCGGCAGCGATTCCGTAATGGATTCCATCTTTAATGTGTTCAAATGGCATCCAGTCGGGGTCAACGCACATGGTTATTTCTTGTTTTTTTGCGAGATAATCTAATTCTGCGTTAGTGAAGTTAAGCTGGTTGTTCTTTTCGTCGTCAAACAATACAACCTGATTCATCCTTTGATTATCATCAATTTTGCCGAGATTGTGTAGTTGCTTATAGGTTCGCAAGGTTAATTCTTTGTTTACGGAGCCAATGGGATATAGATCGCGCAGTAACATCTTCTTGGTTATATTAGCTTCAAACATCAACGCCTCAATGGTTTTGTGGGGCGCATATTTGGCGTGGATCAGCTTAACCACTTCATCAATGTTATCTAGAGCATAACTCCATCCCCGATTGCTGGCTTCGATAAAACGTCGGGTGCGCTCAGGGTGTTGTGCTGTCTCAGCTTTAGAGGTGAACACGTTGACTGCTGTCATAATAAAGCCGTAATCAGCGGGGTCGATAATGGAGTGAGGAATATTCTGCTTGTTTAAATCATAAATTTGATTGGTGCGAAAAGCGCTCATGGCATCAACATTGCCGTCGATAAAATCTTGGATGTTAAATGTATGTTCGATGATGTTGGTATCGTGATCGATGCCAAACTTGTTGAGTAACAATGCAAGTGAACTGTGTTTAGCTTCGTTCTTGGTGAGCATAATGGTCTTGCCGACCAGATCGATGGGTTCTTTGATCTCTTTTTGAGTTACGAATACCAGAGGAGATCGTTGGAAATATGTTGCCAGTAGCACCATGGGTTGAATTTTTCCATCATGGATGACCAAACTCGAATTGTGGATGCCGTAGGTTGTTTTTTGTGCGAGAACATCGGCTACGATGTCTATTTTGGGTTGGTATTCCAGCAGGGTAACATTCAGTCCGGCGTCGGCATAAAAGCCTTTTTCTTTGGCAACAATGAATCCGGCATATTCAAATTGATATTTCCAGTCTAATTGCAGCGATACTTGTTCAATGGCGAGGGGCTGCGCTTGTGCCGATAGGGGTAATCCGAGCAACAGAGCAAGGTACATGGCGACGAATGCGAAGATGGCGAAGGTTATTCGTTGCATATATAAAAGCCTTCTCCCTAAAAGAATCTGTATGTTTTTAAGATCACCGCTGAATAGTTGCTTAATCGTAACTACTCATACCTCTCCAGTTGGGCACGTGATCCCCATATCAAGGGTATTTGTCGCCATGGATGGCGACAATAAACCCCATGGATGGGTTCGTTGCGTCCCTTGTTATGGGGATTGCGTGCCCATCACGCTGCTGAGTAGTTACGCCTAATCTTTACTATATCACAGTTGTTTAGTTTGACTGAAGTTTAGTAGATGCTCGTTGTAGAAAGATATTATCTTTTGCTCAAAAGCTAGCGGTAGTTTTTGAAAAAATTCAACATGACTCAGGTGTGGTTCGTACCACAGTTGTGCATTATTACCTGCTGCCTGGCGTAATTGAAAGGCGCCATCAGGCTCAACGTGGCGATCCTGTCCGCCCATCATTAACATGATTGGTCGAGGACTGATAGTGACAATGGTGTTGATTGGTGCAACGCTGGCGGTGTTAAAGCCAAGTTTACGCTGGGCAAAGTGGTGGATTAGTGGCGCAAATGGAAAAGGTGGTAGATCGCTAAAACGGCGTACACCTTTGTTGATACTGTGAGCGATGGAGGCATAAGGTGATTGAGCGACCACTGCAGCGATGCGTTGGTCGCGGGCAGCGTAGCACAGTGCCAATGCTCCCCCCATAGAGTTGCCAAATAAGCCGACGATGGGATCGTCAATCTGCTGGTGGAGAAAGTCCATGGCGGCTTCAAGATCGCGCCACTCGTGGTAACCAAAACTTATCAACTCGCCATCACTATGACCATGACCACGTTGATCAAGCAGCAATACTCCGTAGCCGTGTTTCGCCAGCAATGCGGCAATGGGGATCATTTCGCCACAATCCATTTTGTAGCCGTGGCTGAGGATAATCACTGCACCATTGTGAGATGCTTTATATAGCGCATATAGATGCAGACCGTCACTGGTGGTCAGGGACAACGGGGTGGTTTCAAGTTGCTGCTGCTCAGCGATGAATTCAGGGTGTAATTCTGGGTGGGTGACATAATGCTGTTGTCGCTTGACCTGCGAGGAAGATATCAGCCGGTTGGCGTGGCGACTGGTCATGATACACAGAAACACCAGTACCAGCAGTGCCATGGCGGCGATGGCAAGTAAAATGTTAGTGATGTTTGGAGAAAATATTGACATATAAGTAGTATAGGCTATTGGCGTCGCGTTGAAAAGCCCGTACAATAATCGGAGTGTATTTTGTAACTATTCAGCGTGATGGACACACAAATCCCATATCAAGGGACGCAACAAGCCCATCCATGGGGCTTATTGTCGCCGTCCATGGCGACAAATACCCTTGATATGGGGATTGCGTGCCCAACTTGAGGGTTGCTGAGCAGTTACTATATTTTTTTGGAACTATTTTTGTAACTATTCAGCGTGATGGACACACAAACCCCATATCAAGGGACGCAACAAGCCCATCCATGGGGCTTATTGTCGCCGTCCATGGCGACAAATACCCTTGATATGGGGATTGCGTGCCCAAATTGAGGGTTGCTGAGTAGTTACTGTTTTTTTAAGAAAGACCTTTTATACAACGGGAGTATTTAATGAGTGAAGACAGTAAGAAAATTATCTACAGCATGATGCGGGTGAGTAAAAGCTACAATAAGCAGCCGGTGATTAAGGATATTTCCTTATCATATTTTTACGGTGCCAAGATTGGCGTTCTTGGTCTTAACGGGTCGGGTAAAAGTAGTTTATTGCGAATTATGGCCGGGGTTGATAAAGAATTTAACGGCGAAGCTGTGCTATCCGATGGCTACAGTGTGGGCTATCTGGAGCAGGAGCCGAAACTTGATGACAGTAAAACTGCCCGTCAAGTGGTGGAAGAGGGGGTGCAGGAGACCGTTGATCTGCTCAAAGAGTTTGAGGAGATCAATATGGCCTTTGGTGAACCGATGGATGATGACGCCATGACGACCCTATGTGAGCGTCAGGCCAAGGTGCAGGATCAGTTGGATGTGCTGGATGCGTGGGATCTTGATTCCCGTCTTGATCTGGCTATGGATGCCTTGCGCTGCCCGTCTGCTGATGCACAGGTGAAGGTGCTCTCCGGTGGTGAACGCCGTCGCTTGGCACTGTGCCGGTTGTTGTTACAAAAACCGGATATTTTACTTTTGGATGAGCCGACCAACCATCTCGATGCTGAAACCGTGGCCTGGTTAGAACAACATCTACAGCGTTATGCTGGTACTGTCATTGCCGTTACCCATGATCGTTATTTTCTCGATAATGTTGCCGGCTGGATCCTTGAGCTTGACCGTGGTCACGGTATTCCGTGGCAGGGTAATTATTCGTCGTGGTTGGATCAGAAACAGAAGCGATTGCAGAACGAAGAGAAAACCGAATCGGCACGCCAGCGCACCTTGAAACGCGAATTGGAGTGGATCAACATGTCGCCCAAAGGGCGCCATGCCAAGAGCAAGTCGCGGATCACCTCGTATGAAAAGTTGCTTGGTGAAGGCAGTGAGAGTCAAACTAGCGATTTGGAAATTTTTATCCCCGCTGGATCAAGACTCGGTGATATCGTTATCGAATCCGACCATGTGAAAAAGGCATTCGATGGTCGCTTGTTGATGGAAGATATGAACTTTATGCTGCCGCGTGGTGGTATTGTTGGTGTCGTTGGACCAAACGGTGCTGGTAAGACTACATTGATGCGTATGTTCACCGGACAGGAGCAACCCGATAGCGGTAGCTTAAAACTTGGTAGCACGGTGCAGCTCGGTTATGTTGATCAAAGCCGCGATACGCTGGATGGTGAAAAAAGTATATGGGAAGAGATAAGTGGTGGTCAAGAGATGATGACCATCGGTACTCGTGAGGTCAATTCACGCGCTTATGTCTCCCGTTTCAATTTTTCTGGCAGTGATCAGCAGAAAAAGGTGGGCAAATTATCCGGTGGCGAGCGTAACCGGGTTCATCTGGCTAAAATTTTAACCGAAGGTGCCAATGTGTTGCTCCTCGATGAGCCGACCAATGATCTTGACGTCAACACCATGCGGGCGCTGGAGGAGGCGTTGGAAAACTTTGCCGGTTGCGCTGTGGTGATCAGCCATGACCGTTGGTTCCTCGACCGCATTGCTACCCATATCCTTGCTTTTGAGGGTGACAGTCAGGTGATGTGGTATGAGGGTAATTATAGTGAATACGAGGAGGATCGGCGCAAACGTCTGGGGCACGATGCCGATCAACCCCATCGCATTCGTTATCGTGATTTAACGCGAGGGTAAAAGATTTACATCAAAATAAAACAGCCCCAGCAATGTTATTTGCTGGGGCTGTTTCTGGTTACGTTTGTGTAGTGATAATACTCACTGTTCTAAAACAAAGTGAACCTTGGCATAACTGCCATAGCGACTACGTGCGTAGGTGCGTAGCAGCCATTCCATGCCGTCGTTCATTGATTCGAATACCTTGCTTCTGACAGGGATAGAAAGGGCGAGGGTGATGCTTTCGTCAATTTGAGCGGTGATACCTGTCGCTGTTTTTTTAACATCGCCGATGGCACCTTCGGGGCGATCCTCGCTATGGACAATGTAGTGGTTGGCATTGCCACTAATACGGTAATGCAGTGTCATAGGGGCGAGCATGCGGTTTTTTTGTAGTTTGCGCATCGCCATTTCAATGCGTGCCTTTGGTGCGTCCAGCGCGGCAAATCGTTCTTCTTCGCTGGAGCGTGCCCAAACTGTTTTCTGGGTCTTGAGGGCAACGCGATACCAGAGGATCGCTTTTTCGTAGTTGATGGTTTCACTCTTGCCGTAAAAGAAATAATCTCCCAAAACTAACGCCGCTTCTGCATCGTTGCCAGTTTCGGCGCCAAGACGCAACCACTTCTTTGCTGCGGTATAATCTGCCTTATTGTGGTAGCCAAAACCGAGGATGTGCATCGCTATAGCGTTGCCGTGTTCTGCCGCTTGCAAGTAGAGTGAGTGAGCATCGCATTGCGGGTTGTCACTGTTTAGGATGCCATTTTCAACTAATAGTGCGAAGTTAAGCAATTGTTTGTTGTCGGTCACATCACCTTGGTGCAGGGTGGAGTATGCTCGATTAAAGAACTGTGTAGCAAAGGTTGAATTCTGCCGCAGCTTACCATTAAGGCAAGCCAAAGCAGTGTCATCGTGGCTATTATAACCTTCAGGCAGTTCACCTAGATAGCATTCCGCCAAGAGCAGTTGGGCACTTGGTTGCTGTTGATCAGCGGCAAGGCGTAAAAAATCGATGCCGGTTTGCTGTAGTTCAACTTTGTCACGGCAGACAAATTCTTTGCCGCGTTCGTAGTAATCTTGTGTCGAACATTTCCAGCACATTTTGTAGCTGTAGTTATACAAAATGGCGGAAGCAGCCAAGGCAAGGCAGCCGATAAATAACAGAATATTTAATAATGTCTTTTTTTGCAAACTCATCGAGTTTTTATCCTCTTAAGCAGTAAATGTGCTGAGTCATATCCATTACCAATTTGCTTGGTTGGCGAGTTAACTCCCCGGCAGTAAATCGTGTGGATTGCCGTGACATGCATTACAGTTATCAAAGTCTTTTAGCATTTCCGAGCTATGTGGCGTGTCGTGACAATCTTGACAACTTGCGATATTGCCGTGCTCGTCGGCATGGCAAAATACACAATTAAGTTCCGCATGGGCAAGGTGTCCTTGCTGGAGTTTTTGTGCTGCATCGCTATGGCATCCGGCACAGGGTTGGTTAGGAATGTCATCACTGTAGAGCATGATATTGACATTGTGCACTGGGTGACACTGCATGCAACCTGCACTGTTTTCAAATGTTGAGTGTGGTTCAGCATGACACTCGATACATTTTGGCAGATATCCGTGCCGCTCGTAATGACAATCGTTGCACGACATGTCGCTGTGGGCACTTTCTTGTTTCATCTCTTTGGCCGGATCCGTGTGGCACGTTGCACATAGCGGTTCCAGTTTGTATATATCAAGGCTAGCTATCGGTGCGTGAACGTTGCTGTGACAGTTGAGGCACGCGATCATTTCCGGTGCACTGCCGTGGGGTTCTTCATGGCAATAGGCACATGCAGGGACACGTTGTTCCCAGCTTACATCGCGTCCGGTGATATGAAACTGTTCATGGCATTCACGGCATTCCATTTTATGCGCTCCGCCTTTGTCACGTAGATCAGTAAACGCTTGTTCGTGGCAGCGGGCGCAGTCAATGGTGCTAAGTGGCTCAACCTGTTGAGCAAAAATGTCGTTTTCATCACCGGCCGTGGCAATGCTGGCAGTCAACAGGCAGATGCTGAATGTAGTGATGGTGAAGATTTTTAAGTACTGGATCATAGTTCTATACCTCGCCAGATGTCACAACGCTTAATTACGCAGATTATGGGGACCTTTATGACAAGCAGAGCATTTGCCAAATCGTTGATGAATGCTCGAGTCGTGTGGCTGCCCGTGGCAGTTGTCGCAACTGAGAATAACTTTATGGGTTCGTTTATGACAGTAAGTGCATTGTAGCTCTGCGTGTAGACTGGGGTTGTCTTTTAGTTGCTGATGTTGACCACTATGACAACTACCGCACAACTCAGGTTTAACACCGGAGACGCCAAACTGTATGTGGGTCGGTTCATGGGGCTGATGGCAGCGTAGACAGTTCGCGTAAGTCATTGCGTCGGAATGACCGCTATGGCATTCCAGGCACTCGTGATAATCACCATGTTGCTGATGACATTCGTTGCAATCCATCTCGGCGTGGGCGCTGGGGTGGTGCTCCATTTGTTGACCGGGAGTCGCATGGCATGTCAGGCATACTGGTTTTATCGGTGAAACCGAACTCATGTCGATATCCAATGGTGCATGGGGATCGTGACAGGTGCTACAATTATTGATTTTATAGTGAGGGCTATCACCCGGATCGTGGCAATCGGCACAGGCGGGGATAACACCCTCGTCTGCCGGTGGATGGCGCTGGTGACAATCCTGACATGAAATGTCGCTTGCGTGAGCGCCGCCCTTGGCATTCAGGGAGCTTACTTCGTCTGCATGACATGCACTACACAATGCACCGCGCGTATTATCATCCCAAATATAAGCTGTGGGTTGATGTGGATCGTGGCATGACAGGCAATCCTGGTAATTCATCTTTTCGGTGTGCCCTTCGTGACACTCCAAGCAGGTCATGAATTGACCCTCGTCAGTGCCGTGTTGATTGTGGCATTCACTACAATCTTGTTCAGCGTGGAGGCTGGGGATTGCCGTCATGGCAGTGCCAATATCTTCGTGACAGCTCAAGCAAGCGGTTTTTACCGTGCCAATGCTGGCGAAATCGGTAATAACCGGTGCGTGTGGGCTGTGACATTGAGCGCAGTTTTGCAGAGCATAGTGGGGTGCGTCATCAGCGGCGTGACATTCCGAGCATTCGGGAATGCGAGCCTCGCCCATGGGTGGATGGTTGTCGTGGCAGCCGAGGCAACCCATCTCTGTTTTATGCAAGCCGCCCAATTTGTTGATTTGCTTGGCAGGTAGCTTATGACATTTAATGCAGTCGGCATCGGTCAATGGACGTTTTTCAACGACACTCCAAGCCGGACTTACGCTAAGGAGCAGCAGGGGGATCGCCAAAATCATGATCCAGCCTGTGCGTGTTTTTTGCGATGTATTGCTGTTGCTTATCATGCGTTTTAACCATTGTCAGCTGGGATAAAAAGGATGTTCGCCGGGAGTAACGCTCCCGGCGAACGGTATGCTTACTCAGCCAATGCGTGTGGGTCAATATGGCAATCTACACACTTGGGGTATTTCTTATGCATTACACCATGAGGCTCGTCGTGGCAGTCTCTACAGGTGGTGATGGTCATGTGTTCGTCCATATGGCATTCAGAGCAGGCCATCTCACCGTGAGCTTTTTGTGATTTTGCCAAGGTGTCTATGATGTCATCATGGCATCCGCTGCACAGGCTGGATGGAATTTCAGCGTAGGCTACCTCAACAGGGCTATGTGGTTTGTGGCACTTGGTACAGTCATTGATGGTCATCTTATCCGAGTGAGCTTCGTGACAGTCGAGGCAGTTCAGGAACTGACCTTCGCTTAAACCGTGAGCAGTGTGACATTCGTTGCAATCTTGCTCAGAGTGGGCGCTGGGGTGATTGGTCATCTCCGTGCCTTTGTCGTCGTGACAGCTAATGCAGGCCGGTTTAACATCGGTCAATGCGCTAAAGTCGATCTGTAGCGGGTGATGTGGATAGTGACAGCCAACACAGTTGCTGAGGCTGTAATGGGAACTCTCATCGGGTGCGTGACACAGGGCGCATTCGGGGATCGTTTCGCTGCCAAGTGGTGGATGTTCATAGTGGCAGTCTTGGCAGCCCATCTCGTTGTGAGCCTCGCCATGAGCCGCTACATCTTTTACGGCATCGATGTGGCATTTGACGCAGTCGTCATCGGTAAGTGTTTCTGATGCTGCATAGACCGGCTGAGTCAGGCCAAATGCTACAAGGGCGATAAAGCACAGGAACAGGATTCGTTTCATGTGTTTCGTTGGTTTCATGGTGGTCTCCTCTTTCAACATTAAATGCAATAAAATACAAGTCGTGCAATAGTTCGATTTGGATACGGTTAGGGAAAAATGATCGGCTAGTGACCGATTTATTACCTGTGACAGTGTATACAATCGAGAAGACGTCATCAAAACAGAATCCTCGGCAAAAATCAACATTTGACTGTACATTGGTCGCATATTTCTTGTTCAAAATCACTTTGCGTGGCTAATGTGATTCAAGTATCGCAGGATAGGAGATATGTCGCTGAAGGCTGATCTGTTGAATTGCCATGTTGTGGAGTCTAATCGTTAATGGTAAATTTTGCTTCTGGGCGGCGATTGTTAATGTGCCGATTGTTTATCGACATTTAGACCAAAAAGCGGTAGCTTCAATAGTTTATAGTTCTTATAATTCAGCGTTGAAGTGATTAACCAAAAGGAGCCCCATTATGGATCAGGATTGGAACTTGGAAACTCTTGCTATTCAGGGTGGTTATAGCCCCGAGGCGACCGAACCACGGATTGTGCCGATTGTGCAGAGTACAACCTATAAATTTGATAATGCCGATCATGTTGCCAGTTTGTTTGATCTGGATTGCAGCGATCATATGTATAGCCGTATGAGTAATCCGACCTGGGAGGCCTTCGAGACTAAAATGGCTCGTCTTGAGGGTGGTGTTGCTGCTTTGGCGACATCTTCGGGTCAGGCGGCAATTGCACTGGCGATTCTTAATATCTGTCGCAATGGTCAACACGTTGTCACTTCTGGTTCACTGTACGGTGGAACCTATTCGCTTTTTTACCATACGCTGCCTAAAATGGGTATTGAGGTGACCTTTGTTGATTCCGAAGCGAGTGCTGAGGAGATCAAAAGCCATTTTCGTCCGGAAACCCGTTTGTTGTATGCCGAGACCATTGGCAATCCCGGTCTGAATGTGCTCGATTTCGAAAAGTTTTCTACTGTAGCCGGTGAGATGCAGGTGCCGCTGTTTATCGACAATACCTTTCCCACCCCATATCTGTGCCGACCTTTTGAGCACGGTGCCGACATCGTCATTCACTCGGCAACCAAGTATATTGATGGTCATGCCACCAGCGTTGGCGGCGTGATTGTTGATGGTGGTCGTTTCGACTGGAACAATGGCAAATATCCGGAACTGAGTGAACCCGATCCGAGTTACCACGGGCTGCGTTATACGCAGAAGTTTGCCAGCCGGGCATATATTGCCAAGGCACGGGCGCAACTGATGCGTGATTTCGGTATGAGTCTTGGCCCCATGAATGCTTTTATGTTCAATCATGGCTTGGAAACTCTCCATTTACGGATGCAGCGTCACAGCGAAAATGCGCTGGATGTGGCTCAGCGGCTGGAGATGCATCCCTTGGTAAAATGGGTATCCTATCCCGGCTTGCCCAGTCATCCCAGCTATGAGCGTGCCTGTAAATATCTGCCTAAAGGTGCCAGTGGAGTGTTGACTTTTGGTATTGAAGGGGGGATGGAAGCGGGACGGCGTTTTATGGAGAGCACCAAGCTGATAGCTATGGTGGTTCACGTCGGTGATGTGCGTAGTTGTGTATTGCACCCGGCGAGCACCACTCATCGTCAGTTGACCGAAGAACAGCAGATAGCTTCAGGAGTGACTCCCGATCTAATCCGTTTGTCGGTGGGAATTGAAAGCGTTGAAGATATTATTGCCGATATTGATCAGGCATTAGCGGCGAGCTGAGTGTTTTTTTTAGATTTGAGGTGGGCAATGAAAAATATCTAACGTGTGAGGTAATATAGGTATTTAGACACAATCAACTCATCACGAAAGAGGTTAAACACATTATGTCTGAAACTGCTCTTCATCGGATAAATCCGTGAACGCATGGTTCGATTGTACTAAATCAACCATGAATTTAGTTACCCACCCAACGCTTTTATAGTCCCAGAGTTGGTTTTAAATTAAAGGTCAGTCAACAGCAGACTTGACCCCTTTTGTC
>JAYEOA010000121.1:0-1571 GCA_034722515.1 Thermodesulfobacteriota bacterium
GCAATTTCCCACACCGAAGCGGAACTTACCAATATGGTACTGGCTGGATTTGAGATAATACCTTTTATATCGACAGGCAAGTTAGCATCATCAAAAAGCCACCAAAGAAAAATATGCGTGTCAAGCAGCAAAGTTATTTCTCCCACGCATCCAACTCCTGTTCTGGCAATGGTTCAAAAAAAGCAGCAGTTACAGAACCTTTGGCTATTCCTGGACTACGTTTTTCAACGGGCGCAATAGGTACCAATTTTGCGTAAGGTTTACCAGCCTTGGCAATGATAATCTCTTCCCCAGTATAAGCACGTGATAGCAATCAGGAAAATTGCGTTTTTGCCTCATGAACATTTATTGTCTGCATAAATCTACCCTCTCGAACTTAACGACTTAGTCTATATCATTTACTGATCATTGGCAACTATCCGCCATAGCCACAATCGTAGCCACAATCGGGGGACGTTGTTGACAAACTGGATAGGAATCCAATCAGACGTTGCATGCAACGTCTCTACACAAGAACGTAAGGACACGGCGTTCATTGTTTAATTCAGGAGAAAAACTATGGGACAGGCACTCTCTTCTCAGTTTAATAAATCAGCGAGCTGGAAACTTATTCTAGTTAGTCAGCAGCGCCCCCCTGCCTTTCTATAACCCTGACTGATTCAGCGTCTAACCACTACTATCAATCCATTTACACAAAACAGATCGCAAATTTTTAAGTTTTCGACCATCGACCAAAGCAAGATTGTAACTCAAACAACGTTTACGATCAGCATCAGGTACCGGAGAATAACTGAGCAACATAGCCTTACCATACAATCCACCAACTAATCCCTTAAGGCTTTCGAGCTTATAGATCATATTATCAACTCGTGCTGTATCAACTTGCATATTTTTAGTTTTGCATTCGATTATAAATAACCGGTTGCGAGCGGTAAATAAAATATCAATCTCATTTTTTGTTCCGCCGCTATCCTCAATCACCCCATTCAACATCACATCGCGAATTCGACCATCACGGTGAAGTTGCTGTACTATGCCAAATACGTGTTGCTCCAGCCAACCACCATTAGCAAAAAATCGTGCTTCTTCATCGGCAAAAATCAAGCGACTATCATCACGACACAACAGCTTGTTCTTATTCATTTTATCCACAAGTAGCAGCAGTTGTGGTTTCCTTAAATCACTTGGGGACAATCGGGCATTTAAGCTACCTTCAGCCTTATTGGCATAATAATTTAGGCTTTTGATCGCACCATCCCATTGCTGAAAATCATCCGCCAACTCTGCCGTCAATTGTGCCAAACCTGGAAGGACAGACTTCCCCCCTGCGGCAAGCACGCGATACCCGTACGCTTGTAAATATAACTTCACCTTGAATATATTGGGCAGGGGGAATTGTTGGCTACGCTCATCGAGTTGCCACAAAGTATCACTATCGGTATCTATATAAAAAGCCGGAACGTTACTGCTCCACGCTTGCATAAAAACCGCCAGTGCCATCAATTTATTGCCGCCGGTCACATTCACCGCCACCGACATATCTGAAAACCTGTTCAACAAGCCGCTGAGCA
>JAYEOA010000122.1:0-2509 GCA_034722515.1 Thermodesulfobacteriota bacterium
CTTCCAGCATAACCTGCAAGTATTCTGTAATCATCTCAGGAGAATCAAGATACTCACTTGCATCAAATTTTTTTGTTGTCACTTTCATAATCTACCCCATAATTTTCCGGGCTCTCTCAATATCTTTACTTTGAGATGATTTATCTCCACCGCAAAGCAGAAGAATAATCGTTTGCCCTTCAAGAGTGTAATAGAGGCGATAGCCTGCACCGAAAAACAACCTCACCTCGAATAAGTCTTGCCCCACAGACTTCACATCACCAAGATTACCTTTTTCCATCCTGTACAATCGTGAAAGAATGCGATTAACGGCACTCCTATCTTTCAGCGTAGCAAGCCATTTATCAAAAACATTGGTTGTTTTGATTTCGTATTCCATGCACATACTGTCGCAGAAAAACGACAATCTGTCAAGAATTATAGTGATCAACTATTAAGGGAAATCTTATCAGACAAAGCAATATCCTGAAATCAATGAGATCCACTATAAGGCAAATAACTGCAGGTTTTGAGTGGTGTTTACAGGTGACATTTAGTCAACAACCCAACTACGTCCCCTCTTGTTCATAAGTATTTAGTAAATAGTAAACACCTGACCCCATCGCTGCACAGGTGCTCTTGACAGGTCGATCTACCGGTGCTATTAAAACCCACAAGGGAGGTAATAGTTATGAACGTAAAATTTTCTGAAGATGTCATCCCCCTGACAGAATTCAAAGTAAATCCCGGCAAAGTCGTCCGACATACCAGTGAGTCACACCGCCCGGTTCTATTGACGAGTCGTGGGCGTGGAGTTGCGATTATGCAGTCTCTGGAAGATTACGAGCAAGCCGAGGAAGAAAAAACGTTTATGCGAGCGGTGGTCAATGGCTTGAGTGATATTGACAATAATCGACACTCAAGCCTGTCTGGGGTAAAACAACGCTTGGGACTGAAATAAAAAATGGCACAGTCTCTAACGGTGATATTTACCGAATCGGCTATTCAAGATATGGAAGAAATTCGGGAGTATTATCAAGAACAGGTGGTAGCGGACGTTGGTGAGCAGTTTTTACAGGAAATTATCGCACTGGCAGAGGATTTAGCTACCCGTCCCAACCGTGGCCGGATTGTTCCTGAGTTCAATCAGCCTCGACTTAGGGAATTGATTCATCCTCCATTTCGGATTGTCTATCAGCGTACTGTTCAGCAAATTGCCATTGTGCGAATTTGGCGCAGTGAGCGATTACTGAAACTCCCTTAATTGACGCACACAGTCACTTAACCTTGTCGTGGAAACAGCAGACAAAAAACGACCCTGAACCGTAAGCGGTCAGGGTCGTTTTTATTTGTGTTCATCTACAAACAAACGGCTTAACAACTAATGTAAACACCACCCCAAACCCGCAGCTATTTGCATGGGCAAAAGGTATGCTTGTTGTCAAATAAGACAACAGCAGACTTGACCCCTTTTACGCTGTCTGACCTTTTGTCTAAAAAAACACATTCTGTACTTGCACAATCAAACAGACAAGTTATGCTTAATGCTTTCGCAGAAAGTAAAAAATCAGATGGCTAAGCAAAAAGCGCCAAATGCAAGGCGCGTGATTGTCTCTGTAGAGACGTTGCATGCAACGTCCAATACGTACGTCGAAGCAGCGCGACAATTACGACTGGTTCTGTAATGGCGCAGCAGTTGGTGAGTTTTTGCGACGCCATCATGCTTGGTCTATAAATCATACAAACACAGGAGAATTTTATGAGAGTTGTAAACTTTTCAGACGCTAGAAATAGACTAAAAAGTGTATTAGATCAAGTGGTTGATAATTCTGATTATACTGTCATCTCACGTAGAGATGCTAAAGATGCAGTTGTCATGTCTCTTGATCACTTCAATGCACTAATGGAAACGGTACACCTGTTAAGGAATCCAGCCAATGCAGCACATCTGGCAAAGTCCATTACGCAATATCGCTCAGGTAAAATTGAAAATCATGGTCTAGTTGATGATTGAAATATTGGCATGGACAAAAGAAGCTAGGAGAGATTACATATACTGGCAAGGTCAGGATAAAAAAAAGCTAAGGCGTATCAATAAACTAATCTCAGATACCCAGAGAGCTCCATTTGAAGGCATTGGTAAACCAGAGCCACTGAAAGAAAACTTATCTGGTTTTTGGTCTCGTCGTATTGATGAAAGTAATCGACTGGTATACGTGATTGATGACAATCAACTTACAATAATTTCATGTCGCTATCATTATGAAAAATGAATTTACAGAAGAGATGTTACACTACCGATTTTT
Organism: Thermodesulfobacteriota bacterium; assembly: GCA_034722515.1. GTDB lineage: Bacteria > Desulfobacterota > Desulfuromonadia > Desulfuromonadales > Desulfuromonadaceae > Desulfuromonas. The sequence goes on from JAYEOA010000122.1 coordinate 2,286, forward strand.
TACTTTTTGCGAAAGCATTCCTGTTGGTGCAGATAATTATTTCCCAGTTGCCAGCAACAAACAGGTACAGGTAACCACAAGGAGTTAATGATGGATCAAACCATTCTCGCCCAGATTGGCAACACTGCGCTGATTCGCCTACAAGCTGTTGAAACAGCAAACAGTGGCCAGATCTGGGCAAAACTTGAGAGCGCCAATCCCGGCGGCAGCATCAAGGATCGCAT
>JAYEOA010000122.1:2609-20604 GCA_034722515.1 Thermodesulfobacteriota bacterium
CAACAAATGGCCATGCGCCTCGGCTCGGATAAACATGTAGTCACCACCATCTGCGACACTGGCGAACGCTATCTTTCCACAGGAATTTTTAACGTATGAACCGCTACTATCGTCACATCTGGCTATTAGTTGTCACAATACTGCTACTGATCAGCGCCACAAACGTCCACGCCAACCGACAGAGATTAGTCACCTGGGTTGCTGACGGTGACACCCTACAAGTACAGGCAATAGGGCTGGTACGTCTCATCGGTATCGACTGTCCGGAAAAAAAGGAGTCAGACCGCGACTGGAAGTATCTGAACATGGGGTGCAAAAATCGGAAAACATTACGCGACAATGCCCAATCAACCCTGAAACGGGTGATTAAACTATGCAAAGGCAAGCAGGTACGCCTACAATTTGGTAATAACAAACGCGATCGCTATGGCCGAACTCTGGCATATGTGTGGCTCCCCGATGGTCGCATGCTCAACCGTATTATATTGGAGGAAGGGCGAGGACTGGTCTACCGTCGTTTTGATTTCAGTTATAAAAAGAATTTCATCCAACTAGAAAAGAGTGCTCTGAAGCGACAAGTGGGGATATGGCACGGATTACGGATGAAAAAATACAGAAAAAGATAACGTACCTACACAACCACAACTCCAAACATTCGCACCCTGAAGAGCGGCTCCTACATTATCAATTATCCATTATCTACAAATGATGATCCAACAAAAAACGGGCAATACTACGCCGTGCCGGCAGTAGCGGCAATTCGTCACGCGAGAACCAGCGTGCATCCTCCAACTCTTTGGTCTCAACCTGTATTTCCCCTCCGGCATAATCGGCGACAAAACCGGTCATAATCTGGCTGGGGAATGGCCACGATTGACTACCGACATAGCGAATATTTTTCACCGCAATAGCGGTTTCTTCCATCACCTCACGCACGACAGTCTCTTCCAGACACTCCCCCGGCTCGACAAATCCGGCGACCAGACCATAGCGCCCCGCCACCCAATTTGCTTTACGGGTCAGCAACAGCTCATTGCCTCGTTTTATCAAGACAATGATACATGGATGAATATGGGGATAGTGTTGCCGTCCACAACCGGAACATTGCCGCCCCCACTCGCCGGGAAGATAATCCATAACAGCTGCGCAAGATGAACAATACTGACTATTCTGCCCCCAGCGCACCATCTGCCGACCCAGCATCGCCAGAGAAAGCATAGTAATCGACAACTGCGGTTGTTCGGCCAGCAGATCAACACAGATAAGCCCTACAGGACAGGGCAATGAACGTGACAGCGTCAGCACCCGACAAGGAGAGCCTTGCCACAATCCAATATATAGCGGCGCATTTGTTGCCTCTGAAGGCAAAACCAGCGGCAAACAGCCCGTTTCCCCATCCAGCAACAATCGCCCGCCGTGCAAGATCAACCACACACCAGCCGCCCCCGTATCGGCATCGGGAGTTTGAAATTCAAAATTGCCCTTCAGGCTGTGGTGATTAAAGGGCAGGTACAGGGTCGATTCGTAGTGGTCAGGCAACATTGTTTTTTACCCTCTCCGTTGTTACTGTACCACCGACAGGCTTCCGGCGGCGCAACATATCACCAACCGCTACCCCGTCAGGCAACACCATCCATACTTGTGCATTGGGCTGAATTACCGTTACCGACTGATCGTTTTGATCGACACAAGCAGCGGCACAAAATTCGACTTGGCGCATGGCCGGGCCGATCAGCTCGATCTGGTCACCGACGACAAAACGGTTACGCCCTTCGATACGCGCCAGATTTCCCGCTTTTACTTCGCGGATAATACCGATAAAGTCGTGGGTGCGCAAATAGCTGGAATCCTGTGCATGTACTGCGGCATCATCGACGGGGAGAAAATCGCTGGTGTAGGGGCGATGACTCACCTTGTCCAGTTCATCGCGCCACAATGGATCACAGCGATAGTTCTCAGAATCATCAAGGTAACGATCGAGAGCAGCACGATAAACTCTGGTCACTGCTGCCACATAGTACAGGGTTTTCATCCGACCCTCGATCTTCAAACTATTGATGCCGGCATCCACCAGCATGGGCAGTTGCTCCAACAGACACAAATCGCGGCTATTCATGATGTAGGTTCCGTGCTCATCTTCCTCGATGGGGAACTGTTGCTCAGGGCGTGTTTCCTCAACCAGACTGTAGTTCCAGCGACAAGGTTGCGCACAGCCACCTTCGTTGGCGCTACGCCCCGTCAGCGCTGTTGACAACAAACACCGCCCGGAGTACGCAACACACATGGCACCGTGAACAAACACCTCTAATTCAATATCTGATTCAGATCGAATAGCGGCAATATCGCTAAAGCTGAGTTCGCGAGCCAGATTAACCCGTTGCACCCCTTGCTGCTGCCAGAACTGACAGGCAGCAGCGTTAATAGTGTTTGCCTGAGTGGACAAGTGAATCTCCCGCCCGGGGTCAATCTGCCTGATGCGGCTGATAACACCGGGATCCGAGACAATATAAGCATCAATTTCGAGGGAACGTAGCGATTCGAGATAACGATCCAATGCGGCAAACTCACTTGGGCGCACATAAGCGTTCAGCGTTAGAAAGAGTCGCTTGCCATGCCGGTGAACCAAGCTCACAGCATCCCTTAGCGCCTCTAAGGTAAAATTACCCGCAGCCGCTCGCAAGCCAAACTGATCCCCACCAAGGTAAACAGCATCCGCACCATAAAGCAAAGCCACGCGTAATTTATCTATATTACCAACCGGAACCAGCAATTCCGTCTGAACCATCTTCGCCATCGCCAAACCTCTTTTTCTTTATTTGCACAACCACCTACACCAAATACAGATTTCACCGTAACTATATACCACCTGCTACTTTTATGTTCAAGGCGATGGATTTAAAGAGGCATTTCATCGTTTCATCCTTGACAAGAAGATAAAATAGCTATAAAAATTAAAATATTTTTCAATAAAGTACAGTAGTTACTGTAACATCCTTAGCTCTTCATAATAGGAAGGTTGCTTTATGCGCAACACTGCGTTATTGCTCTTTTATTCTCTCTTAACTCTACTGACAGGCTGTGCGCCCGCACCTTATTTGCCGGGAACTACCTCTATTCGTCCATTTGAACAGCAACTCAAAGCCCAAAACAAACAACTCAACCACTTAGATAGCGTGACCCGGCAACTAGCGACAACGGTTTCTGCCACCCAAAATGAATTGATTACCTTACGCGCTGAAATTGTAGCGTTGAAAGCGCGGGAAACAACCTCGGTGGTAAAACCAAATCAACAGCAACAACACACAATCGTACCCACCGAAAACCCGGTAGCAACAACGCAGCAATCGGCAAACGATCTCTACCGCAATGCATTTTCAGCCTACACAAGCAGCAATTACACCACCGCCGTTGAGGGCTTCAATAAGTTTTTACAGTATTATCCTGGCAACCCCTATGTTTCAAACGCCCATTTCTGGAAAGGGGAGGCATTTTTAGCGCAGGACGCCCTGCAACCAGCTATAGAAGCCTTCAATACTGTAGCCAATGACTACCCTAAGGCTCACAAGGCACCAGACGCATTGTTAAAACTGGCTCGCATATATTTAACCCGCGACCAACGCTCACAAGCACGATCGAACGTACTTACATTACGCAAGCACTATGCGAACAGCACCGTCAACAAAAAGATTCCCAAAGATTTACTTGAATTGATTGACTGACAATTGCCGCCACAGGCTACGCAGCACTCAATCAACAAGCTTGTGAATAAAAAAGGAGATCAAAATGAGTTTACGTAAACTGGTAATTCTGGCCTGCTTACTTATCCTACCCTCGGTGGCAAGCGCCAAAGAAAATCCCCGCATCTATACCATTCAAAAAGGGGACACCCTGTGGGGAATCTCTCAGCGATTTATCACCGACCCGATGTATTGGCCAAACCTGTGGGCTAACAATCCATTTATTCGCAACCCACACCTGATCTACCCCGGTCAAAAATTGGCGATCTACGATGGCCGCATTGAACTGCTGCCAGAGTATCAACAAGCAGCAATCAAGGAGGCTCCAGTTGTAGCCGAGAAAACTCCAGTCGTAACCGGGGTGGCTGAAGAGCTACCAGTTCCACAGGAAGAGATCACCTTCAAAGCTCATGGCGACATCAACAGTTTCATCAGCACCGATGTATTAAATAACGCAGGACGTATTATCGATACTGTCGACAACCGCATCATGATGACTCGAGGTGATGAAGTATTTGTCCAAATGCAAGATACTGCCGCCTGCGTCGGCTCCAAGTACAGTGTATTTTCACTTGGTCAGATGGTTACCCATCCTCAAACGGGCAAAAAAATCGGTCATCAGGTCACATGGCGCGGCAACACCCAGCTCACCACCGCCCACGAGCAAGTCTACTCCGGCGTTATCACCAAGGCCGATAGCGAGATTGTTCGTGGCAACATCTTACTCCCCGCCGCAGCCCAGGAAACCACCATTGCTCTGCAACGGGCAACACAACCAATCGAGGGTTATATCATTGCTGCTCATCCCGAAAAACTATCCTTTGCCCAACATGATATCTTTTATATCGACAAAGGAAATAACGACGGCTTACAGGTCGGCAATATGTTAACGATTGTCCGCCCGCGCACGGCAACCGATCTCGCCATTCAGAATCGCAACATCGTCCTCCCCGACACCCTGCTGGGTCGGGCATTGGTCATTAAAACAGACAGCACCGTCTCTACGGCAATGATCCTTAAATCATCACAAGCCATCCACCATGGCGATCTGGTTTATACCGAAATGGAGTAAGTTCCACATTACTAGTGCTAAAAAAAAAGGATTGGACACATGTTCAATCCTTTTCTTTTCATTTCCTGATTAACTTTTGCCAACAGGATAAACATGGACACAGCAACACAACAAGAGTGGTTACGCCTCCATCTGACCCAGGGTTTAGGACGTGTTGGCATCACCAAGCTCATAGAAACCTTTGGTGATGCTAAAAACGCCCTGAGCCAATCGCGCCAATGCTGGAAGGAACAGGCAGGCTTAAATTCTATCCGCATCGGCAACCCGCCGCCCACTAATGATAGCAAATTCATCAACGCCTGGGAGCAACTATCAACTCGCAAGGCACAGATTATCACCCTGTGGGACGACAACTATCCTGCCCTGCTGCGCACCATCCACGATCCACCAGCATTGCTTTATGTCTGTGGCAAAATCCCCGACAACAAATGTATTGCCATCGTCGGTTCACGCAAAGCATCCCGCAACGGAATCCGCCTCGCCAAAGAGATCGCAACCACCTTGTCACAACACCACGTTAGCGTAATCAGCGGTCTCGCCCGCGGTATCGACACCGCAGCGCACCTAGGTGCCATTGACGGCTCCGGCACCACTGTGGCAATTTTAGGTGGCGGCATCGACCAAATCTATCCACCGGAGAACCGTAAACTATTCGCACAAATTGCTGAGCAAGGGGCGATTATCTCAGAATATCCACCGGGAACCCAACCTCAAGCTGGGCATTTCCCGGCGCGAAACCGCATTATCAGCGGCCTATGCCAAGGGGTGTTGGTCGTGGAAGCGGCGCACAAAAGCGGCTCACTCATCACCGCCGATTTTGCTCTGGAACAGGGGCGCGACGTCTACGCTGCACCGGGTTCGGTGTACAATCCCAATTGTCAGGGCAACTTACAGCTACTTAAGCAGGGAGCTATTTTAACCACCGACGCCACCGATATTCTGGAGTATTGCCACATCGCAGCACACCCTTTTCATCCTCCGGTAGCAACAAAATATGACCTGTCAACATTGACCACAACACAAAAAAAGTTATTGGATTTACTTCAAGGCACCCCGCTCCACCTCGACCAACTCGCCAATGAAAGTGGCTTGACAGCTATGGAGGTTTCGGCTATCGTGCTCCACTTGGAGCTGGAAGGCTTAGCTTCAGCGTTGCCCGGAGGCCGCTACATACGCGGATCTGCTACTTAAAATGTATATATAGACCCGATGATCGCAGGTGACTTTTGAACGAACGTATACTTATAATAGTTGGCATTATCGCCGGGTATTTTATGAATGAGCACGATTTTTCCAATGAACATGAAATCGTTGAAGAATTGCTGGGCGCAGGGTTCGAGGAACAAGAGATAGACGAGGCGTTTACCTGGATGGAGCATATAACGCTCCATCCCGATCATGCGCAACCACACCAGCGCATAAAACCACCCTGCCTACGTATTTTCTCCCCCGAAGAGCAACAAAGTTTATCCCTGGAAGCACAGGGGTTTCTGGTAGATTTGCGCCTCAAGGGGATCCTTTCTGCCGACATGGAGGAGGAGATCATCATCAATGCCTGTCACGACGATGAAGAACCAAGCAGTTTAGAGGAGATCAAGTCAATGACGGTATTGGCAATGTTTGCCAACCTGCAGCACGACCATAATCGCGAGATTGACTGTATCATTGAGGACAAAATGGACAAGTTTTACAATTAGTGGCAGGATCTGTCCTGTAGCATTCTCAATGCACTACCCTGCCCGCATATACTAATCAAGGATCAACCCATGGCACGTTCACTGGTTATTGTTGAATCACCGGCAAAGTCAAAAACCATCGAAAAATTTCTCGGCAAAAACTATAAAGTTCTTGCTTCCTACGGTCATGTACGAGCGTTACCCAGCAAGCAGGGTTCCGTCGATGTTGAAGCTGGTTTTGTCCCCAAATACCAGATTATACCCGAGAGCCAGAAACATATTACTCTGCTAAAAAAAGAGGTAGCTCAATGTGAAGAAGTGCTTCTCGCAACTGACCTCGACCGCGAGGGTGAAGCGATTGGCTGGCATCTGCTCGAAGCCTTGGGCATTTCCGAAAGAGGGGAAAAACCGGTAGTTAAACGGGTTACATTTCACGAGATCACCAAACCGGCCATTTTAGCCGCCGTTGCCAAACCACATAAAATTGCCCACAATCTGGTTGACGCCCAACAGGCGCGGGTCATCCTTGACTACCTAGTTGGTTTTACTCTATCACCCTTTTTATGGAAAAAAATTCGCTATGGTCTATCCGCCGGGCGTGTTCAGTCTGTTGCCCTGCGCCTGATTTGTGAACGCGAAAAAGAGATTTGCGCCTTTAACTCACGCGAGTACTGGAGTATCGAAGCCGAGCTTGCCAACAGTGCCGACAAACACTTTTCCGCCAAGCTACAAGCCATTGACGGTGAAAAGCTTACCAAGTACGCCATTACAGATACCGATGCGGCGCAGGCATTGGTCGATGCCATCAACGGGCATCCGCTACAGGTTGAATCGGTGGTGTGCAAAGAGAAAAAACGCACCCCGGCAGCCCCATTTACCACCAGTACCTTACAGCAGGAAGCCAGCCGTAAACTCGGTTTTTCAGCTCGCAAAACCATGACCGTTGCCCAAAAGTTATACGAAGGGATCGATATCGGCTCTGGATCCGTTGGTCTGATCACTTATATGCGTACCGACTCCGTTGCCCTATCGACTCATGCCACCGATGAAGCTCGCGAAGTGATCACCGGCATGTACGGTGAAGAATATGCTCTGGCCAAACCGCGTGCATTCAAGAGCCGGGCAAAAAATGCTCAGGAAGCTCACGAAGCTGTACGGCCAACGGCCATCATCAACCTGCCGGACAAAATCAAATCCTCATTGAGTTCCGATCAATACAAGCTCTACCGCCTCATCTGGATGCGCACCGTCGCTTCACAAATGGCCTTGGCTCGCCTCGATGCTACCAGTGTCGATATCACCACCCAAGGAGCCGACAAGATCTACAGTTTCCGCGCTACGGGTCAAATCATCCGCTTTGCCGGTTTCATGAAGCTGTATATCGAGGGCACCGACGACGAAAATCAGGAAGAAGAGGAAGGGATGCTACCGCCGTTGCAGGAACAGGAAGCCATCACCTGCCAAGAGCTGTCCCCCAATCAGCATTTTACCCAACCACCGCCACGCTACACCGAGGCGAGCCTGGTTAAAAATCTTGAAAAACACGGCATCGGTCGACCATCGACCTATGCATCAATCATGAATACCCTTGTCACCCGCAGGTATGTGCGCTTGGAAAAGCGGGCATTTTACACCGAAGATATCGGCATGGTGGTCAGCGATCTACTCTCCAACCACTTCACCAAATATGTCGATTACGACTTTACCGCCAAGTTTGAAGAGGAACTTGATGCCGTATCCCGTGGTGAAAAGGAGTGGCGACCGTTGCTCAAAGAGTTTTGGGAACCGTTTGTTGAACTGCTCAAGCAAAAAGAAATAGAGATCAAAAAGGAAGACATCACCACTGAGAAAACCGACAAAATCTGTCCTGATTGCAAGAAAGAGCTGGTAATTAAACTGGGGCGTTCGGGCAAATTTTTAGCCTGTAGCGGTTTTCCCGACTGCCGTCACACCGAACCACTTGAGGGCGGTGAGCAGGAAGAACCTGAGGTTTCCGATCAAAAATGTGAAAAATGCGGCGCACCGATGTTAATAAAGGTAGGGCGTTACGGCAAATTTCTTGCCTGTAGCGGCTACCCCGCATGTAAAAACATTCAACCGTTGGTTAAACCAAAAGCACTAGGGATCGACTGCCCCAACTGCGATGATGGCGAATTGATGGAGAAGAAAAGCCGCTATGGCAAAATTTTCTATTCGTGTAACCAATATCCAAAATGCAAATTTGCCCTGTGGGATAAACCCATGGAGCAGCCGTGCCCCAAGTGCTCATTTCCACTGACGGTAGAAAAAACAACCAAACGCTTTGGTACGGTTCACAAGTGTCCTCAGGAAGAATGCGATTGGGAAGTGGTTATTGTTGCGCCAGTAAAAAAACCAACCAAGGCGGCGACAAAAAAAACTACTGCCAAGAAAGCACCTGCTAAGAAAACAACTACAAAAAAAGATCCGGCCAAGAAAGCGACTGCCAAAAAGGCTCCAGCTAAAAAAGCGGCCACCAAAAAAGCTCCAGCGAAAAAAACCACGGTGAAAAAGAGTCAGGAACAAAAAAACACAGAGTCATAACCGCTAAACTACACCCTGCAACACCTCTTACGTGTGCAGCTTTGGCAACAAAGCTACACACGTTTTTTTATGACCTACACAACGGTCGAGACAAAGGATAAATCATGCAGCAACTGACCATCATCGGTGCCGGACTGGCGGGCTGTGAAGCAGCCTGGCAAGCGGCACAGCACGGCATTCATGTTACCCTGTTGGAGATGAAGCCCATTAAATACTCCGATGCTCACCACATGGCTGGCTTGGCCGAACTGGTGTGCTCGAACAGTCTGCGTGGCATGGGGATGAACAATGCCGTTGGTTGCCTAAAAGAGGAATTACGCCGCGCCAACAGCCTGTTCATGCAAGCTGCCGATGCTACAGCGATTCCCGCCGGTGGTGCGTTGGCCGTGGATCGGCAAGCATTCAGCGACTTTGTCAGTGAAAAAATCGCACAACATCCAGCAATCGATCTGCACCATCAGGAGGTATGTACCATCCCGGAAGAGGGAACGGTAATTATCGCCAGCGGGCCGCTAACATCGACCACCCTCGCCCGGCAAATTGCTGAACTTACCGGCAACGATGATCTCTACTTTTATGATGCTATCGCCCCCATCGTCAGCGCCGACTCCATCGACACCAGCATCATTTGGCGAGCCTCGCGCTACGATAAGGGCGATGCCGACTACCTGAATTGCCCCTTGAATGAAGAACAATATAAACAATTTGTCGCTGACCTCTGCGGCGCTGACAAGGTTGCCGCACGTGACTTTGAAAAAATGATCCATTTTGAAGGCTGTATGCCCATCGAAGAGATGGCGGCACGCGGTGAGCAGACCTTGGCATTTGGGCCGATGAAACCCGTCGGGCTACCCGATCCGCGCACCAGCAAGATTCCCCACGCCGTGATTCAATTACGTCAGGACAACCGCCACGCCACCAGCTACAATATCGTCGGCTTCCAAACCAAACTCACCTACCCGGAGCAACGGCGCACCTTTCGCACCATCCCCGGTTTGGAAAACGCTGAATTTGAACGCCTTGGCAGCGTCCACCGCAACACCTTTATAAATTCACCCCACTGCCTGAATGGTCGGCTACAGTTAAGCGCTCAACCACGCATCTATTTTGCCGGACAGATCACCGGCGTGGAGGGTTATGTTGAATCAGCCGCCTGCGGATTTATGGCGGGGATACTCGCCAGCTTCGATCTAAACGAACAAACACTGGAATTACCACCGGCGGCCACTGCCTGCGGTGCATTACTGCGCCATGTCAGCAATCGAGGCAAAGATAGCGACACCTTCCAGCCACAAAATGTCAACTACGGCTTATTTCCCCCTTTAGAAGGGAAGAAAATGAAACGCGCTTTGCGCCGTCTGGCTATGGCCGAACGTGCCTTGATCGCCTGGGATGTATGGCTTAATAAATTCAAAATGGAGAATTAACATGTCTAAACAAGCAAACATCATCCTCGCCTCAGCATCTCCGCGCCGCCGGGAACTACTTGCCAGCGTCGGCATAACATTTCAGGTTATCCCAAGTAATATTGAGGAAAAGCACCGTATCGGCGAAAGCCCAAGTGATTTTGTTTTGCGCTTAAGTGAAGAAAAAGCAGCGCAGGTAGCCCAACGCAGCGGCATAACAGGACGCTGGGTCATCGGCAGCGACACCATTGTTGTGTGCGATGATAATATTATTGGCAAACCTACCTCCACACAAGATTCATCCAGCATGTTGCACCAACTGTCGGGGCGCAGCCATCAAGTATTATCCGGATACGCCATAATCGACCGCGACAACAACACCTGCATTAAGCGCTGCGTTACCACCGAAGTAACCTTCCGCACATTGACAGAACAGGAGATTGAGGGGTACATTGCCACAGGTGAGCCCGCCGACAAAGCCGGATCCTACGCCATTCAAGGGATCGGCAGTTACATTGTCACCGGCATCAACGGCAGCTATACCAACGTGGTTGGGCTGCCCATGTCTCATATCGTCAACGATTTAAAAAGTCTTGGGGCAATTACGCTGTTTAGTAAAACTGACTGATAGTGAGCTGTGGCACAGTGTATGGAGTTAATGTAAGGAGTTCCGTGCAAAAACATCAGACAAAAAAACTCGCTGCGCTCAGACAGTTTTATCTGATATTTTTACACGGAGCCCCTTACAGTGGATCGTAATTCTGAACAAAATCAATAGCTTCGCGCCCTGGAGGGCGACTCCTACACAACCACAGCTTGAAGACGTGGACAAGAGGTCGGTGGTGAAAATTATGGTGCAAACTGTTTGAGCGCAGCGAGTTTTTTGCACCATAATTTTCACCACCGACCTCGCCACCACCACCACCACTACCACCACAAAAAAACTAAACTTAACCACAGCAAAAGCGAGTCAACCTAATGTCAATTGATATCAACACCAACCTCAATAGCATCCACCAGCGTATTGAACAGGCTTGCCAACGCTGCAACCGCGACCCACATCGGGTTGAATTAATTGCGGTATCTAAAAAAAAACCTGCCGAACTAATAACGCAAGCCGCAGCAGCCGGACAAAAAGTGTTCGGTGAAAGTTATGTGCAAGAATTTGTCGACAAACAGCAGCAATTATCCCCCGATATCCGCTGGCACTTTATCGGTGCGCTGCAAAGCAATAAGGTTAAATACCTGCACGCCAACACCGAACTCATTCACTCGGTCGATCGCCTCAGCCTCGCCAAAGAGATCAACAAACAGTGGCGCAAAATCGATAAGGTTGCCAACATCCTCATTCAGGTAAATATAGCCAACGAAGCAACTAAAGCAGGAGTAGCTCCCGATAAAGCTGAAACGTTAATCCGCACCGTTGCTGAGTTACCTAACGTTCACATTCAAGGACTGATGACACTACCTCCCTACAATGACAATGTAGAACAGGTACGCCCATGGTTCCGGCAACTGCGCCAACTGGCAAAACACATCAATGATCTCAAACTAGCCAACGTAACCATGGACACCCTGTCGATGGGGATGAGTCACGATTTCGAGATTGCCATAGAAGAGGGTGCGACCCTCATTCGAGTAGGCACTGCCATCTTTGGCATGAGGGAATAAATCTATGAGGAGTAGATAAATGGGCAACGCATCCAACCACCACTCACAGCACCCCCATCGCGCACAATGGGGATCACGCCTCGGCTTCATCCTCGCTGCTGCCGGCAGTGCCGTCGGTCTGGGCAATATCTGGAAATTCCCCTACATTGCCGGTCAAAATGGCGGTGGCGCTTTTGTTTTAGTCTATCTGATATGTATTGCTTTTGTCGGCTTACCCATCATGATCGCCGAATTGATGATTGGCCGCCATACCCGCAAGGATGCTATCGGTGCTTTTATCAAATTAGAGCACCAGCGTTCGTGGTGGCAAACCCCCGGCTGGATAAGCGTTGGCGCCGCATTTATCATCAGCTCCTACTATTCAGTGGTTGCCGGTTGGACCCTCGACTATGTGTATCGCGCCATCATCGGCAGTTTCAGCGGTCAGGACAGCGCCGTTATCGAGGGGATGTTCAGTACCCTGATCGCCGACGGGCCACGCCAACTTGTGTGGCATGTAATCTTCATGCTGTTGTGTCTGGGTATCGTCATCAGTGGAATCCAAAAAGGGATTGAGCGCTGGAGTAAAATCCTCATGCCCATCCTGTTTGCCCTGCTGACGCTGCTGTTTATCAACGGCATGATGAGTCCCGGCGCCAAACAAGGGTTGGAATTTATGTTCAGCCCCGACTTTGGCAAGCTCACCCCCACCTCGATCCTTGAGGCATTGGGGCATTCGTTTTTCACCTTGTCGCTGGGGATGGCAGCGATGATCACCTACGGCTCCTATCTCAAAAACGATGAAGACCTGTTTGCTGCCGGATTGCGCGTTGCCGGGCTTGACACCCTGATCGCCATGATGGCCGGTCTGGCGATTTTCCCCATCGTCTTTGCCGTCGGCATGGAACCTGCTGCCGGGCCGGGATTGATCTTTAAAACTATTCCGGTAGTATTTTCACAAATACCCGCCGGATCATTACTGGCCATCGCCTTTTTCACCCTATTGGCCTTTGCCGCACTAACCAGCAACATCTCCCTCATCGAAGCCCAAGTCGCCTACCTGATCGACGAACGGCGCTGGTCGCGCAAACGCGCCACCTGGACCATAGCCAGCCTAGCATTTATCGTCGGCATACCCAGCGCCCTCTCTTATAGTCTACTCGCAGACTGGAAACTAATCGGCAACAGAACATTCTTTGACAGCGCCGACCTCATCGCCTCCAACTACCTGCTGCCCATTGCCGGGTTACTGATTTCGATCTACGTCGGTTGGTTTTGGCGCGGCAATGAAGAAAAACAGGAACTGATCGCCGGAGGTGCCGGTTGGGTCTACCCATTGTGGCATTGGCTGATCCGTTATGTCGCCCCATTGGCGGTAGCCATTGTGCTATATTACAAAATGGAGGAAGCGGGATTGATGCGTTATATCTCCGGGTTGTTTAACTAATACCACGCAAAAAAATAGCGAGCCGCGCTCTACGTGCGTTGTGAAAACCTTCGCGGCTTAGAAAGCGCTCCTGCTCTTGACCTCGACAAACGAGAAAATATCATGGACATAAAAGCATTCCTATTCGACCTCGACGGCACCCTTGTCGACTCATCACGCGATTTGGCCAACACAGTCAACCGCCTACGCCAACACCTCGACCTGCCAGCGCTAGCGGTTGAAACAGCTTTAAGTTTTGTCGGCGACGGCACAACCAAGCTGGTTCAACGGGCGTTGCCCGATGGAATCTATCGACCGGAGCACCTGCAACTGTTCCTACAACTATATTCAGACCATCTCATCGAGCACAGCGCTTGCTATCCAGGCATCCGTGAATTCCTCGCCCAGCACCACACGACTGCGCTGGCGGTGGTCACCAACAAACCATACCAACTAGCCATCGACCTACTGCAAGGCCTCGACCTGTTCGAGCCATTTTCATTCATTGTTGGCGGCGATAGTTTAGCGGAAAAAAAACCCCACCCATTACCCATTTTCCATACCCTACAACAACTAGATATTGCCCCCGCCAACTGCGTAATGATCGGTGATCATCACACCGATCTGCGTAGCGCAGAAGCTGCCGGAGTGTCTAGTTGCTTCTGCCACTACGGTTTCGGCCACACCGACGCAGTTCCCAGTACATGGAGCGTAACAAGCGCCCATGAGTTATTGACCCTGTTCCCATGAGCGCCATAAGCGATACACAACAGCGTCCAACCTTAACCGGGTGGGAAATCAGTCTATTTTTCTTTCCACTACTGCTCAATGTTCAGTTAATGAGCGTTTCGCATACCATCATCAACGCCGCTCTGGCCCGTGTCGATGATTATATCGTCGCTCTGGCCTCGTTTTCGGTGGCGATGGTGGTGCATCTGTTGTTCGCCTCACCATCGTACCAGAATCACACCATCACCATCGCTCTGGTACGCGGCAGAAAGTCGCTACGCGGCATGGTGATCTGTGTCCTCCTCATCGCCGCCTATGTATCGGTGATGTTAAACCTCATTGCTTACACCTTTCTTGGCGATCTGTTTCTGCGATCAATTCTCGGTGTTTCACCGGAGGTAGCTGACGGTGCGAAACGAACATTGGCACTGCTGGCGCTGCTGCCATTTCTCACCGGCTTTCGCGGCCTGTTTCAAGGTCTGGTTATCCGCGCCCGGCGCACCAATCTGGTTTCACTGGCCACAGGGGTACGGGTGATAGCTCTCCTCGGCTGGCTCCATGTCGGCCAACGCTGGTTTCACGGCCCTGAGCTGGGAGCATTTGCCCTGCTATTGTGTATTGTTTTCGAAACTATCTTGATGGGTCTCTTCGCCTGGCGCTGCCATGTCCCTTTGAATAACGCTGACGCCGACGAAAAAACCACGGCTGAAATTCTCCGTTTCGCCCTGCCGGTGGCATTTTCCTCCGGCTTACAGCAAACCATTCCGGTGGTGATCAATGCCATTATCAGCCGCTTACCCGATGCCAATCTTGCTCTGGCCTCCTTCGGCGTCATCCGCGCCCTGTTGTTCATGTTGTCGGGACCCATGCGTAATTTGCAGCAGGTCTATCTGACCCTGATCCACAGCAACGCCGACTACCGGGTATTGCTACGTTTTTACTGGTGGACCAGCCTCGGCATGGCCGCACTAACCCTCGCCATTGCATTGCCGGGTAATCAACTGGTTTTTGAACATATTTTCGGGCTGGCAGAATCGCTGCGACTGTATATCATCGTCCCCCTTAGCCTGTGCGCTATCTACCCGCTGATTTATGGCGGCACCAATCTACTCCGCGCCTACTTTACCGCCAACCACCACACCATCGTCCTCGGTCAAGCCACCTTGGTGAAATTCTTTTACCTGCTGCTATGCTGGCTAGTTAGCTTATTTCTGCCTATACATATACCGGGGATAATTCTAGCCATATTCCTGTTAATCAGCAGCGAACTCGCCGAAGGGTGGTTTTTACGCCGTAAACGGGCAACCATCAACAGTTAAATCTTGCGCTATGCAATAAAACCAGTATACTCAGAGGATGGCTCATATTCACCTGTCTCTTCATGAGAGGGCGCATGCCGCTAGCAAATACAACCCATAGTCACAACCGTTTCCCCTCCAGTAAACATTTTCTGCTGTTGTACTTCACGCTGTTTGCCGTTCTGGTTGCGATGTCGGGGGTCTTGGTATATCACTATCAAAAAAGGTCAATCATCAAGGCAGCTCAAACCAACCTGACCATGCTTGCCAACCTCAAATCTCAACAGATCGGCTATTGGCGACAAGCACGTATTGGTAATGCCAGGATGTTGATGACCAATCAACGGTTGTTGCACAACATGCAACATTATTTTGTTCAGCCTAAACCGAAAATCAAACAACAGATCATCCAAGCGCTGCGCCCGGCATTAGAAGCCAATAAAGATATCGCCATCATCCTGATCGACAACCGGGGTAATACACTGTTGCATGTTGGTGATCTTCCCCACAAACAGCAACATATAGATCAACAGCATCTACAATTGACCATACAACAACGTCAGGCATTATTCGGCAAAATCACTCATGTCCATGATGACCCTCATCCCCACATAACTGACCACCGTTTAAACCTGCCCCATTTTCACATGACTCTACTGATACCGCTGTATCACGACAACGATTCACAGGGGGAAATTTTTGGTGCAATGGCAATCATCATAAACCCCAACAATTTTCTACTGCCACTGGCAACTTCGTGGCCTGTTCCCAGCGCCAGTGCCGAATCGGTGCTTATCCGCAAGTTGGATGACAAAATACAGCGCCTGACCCCGGTACGCTTCAGCAAAGATAGCAACCTGTTGTGTTCAAGAAAACCACCAGCAGGGGTGGTCACTGCAGGAAGCTACATCCAACAAGACAACGAAGGATTACTGGATGGCTACGATTACCGCCGCATTGCGGTTTTCGCCATGGTCAAAAGGGTACCCAATGCTCCATGGTTCATCGTCGCTAAAATTAATCGGGTCGAAGTGCTACAGCCCCTTACGGCGCTGGTAACAGTCATTATCGCCACCTGTTGTACCATCATAACTGGCGCGTGGCTCATGCTGTGGCTATGGTGGAAACGTCAACAGGCAGTGTTTCAAGCCAGTCAATATCAACAACAAATCCTCCAGCGTACCCTCAGCAAACGACTGGACAACCTGACGCTCTATGCCAATGATATCATCTTATTGTGCAATACCGATGGCATCATCATCGACGCCAACGAACGCGCCATTGAATCCTACGGTTACCCACTGGAAGAACTGCAACGAACAACCATGCGCAGCCTGTGCGACATCACCGACGCGAAATGCGATCAACTGTGGGAACAATTAGATCAGGACGAGGGGGTGCGTTTTGATTCAATGCAATTTCGCAATGACGGCACCACGTTCCCCGTAGAGATCAGTGCCAGATGGATCGACATTGATGGAATCCGGCTGTTACAGGCCATTATTCGTGACATATCTGATCGCAAGGAAGCGGAACGACTATTGACCCATCAGGCTCAGCACGACCCGCTAACCGGGCTACCCAATCGCACCCTGGCTACTGATCGACTTCAACAGGCGGTAGCCAAGGGACAACGCAATAACACACAAACCGCGTTATTGTTTCTCGATCTGGATCATTTTAAAAAGATCAACGACACCCTGGGTCATCCCGTCGGCGATAAATTGCTCATCACCTTGGCCGAGCGCATCCAGAAAACGCTTCGCAACAACGATACCGTTGCCCGTTTTGGTGGCGACGAGTTTATTGTGCTAGTCGAGGAGATCCACGACATTGATAATATCGCCATTCTGGCTAACAAACTGATCACCACCATCAGCAAGCCCATACTTATCGATCAGCACGAACTATATGTCACCACCAGTGTCGG
Organism: Thermodesulfobacteriota bacterium; assembly: GCA_034722515.1. GTDB lineage: Bacteria > Desulfobacterota > Desulfuromonadia > Desulfuromonadales > Desulfuromonadaceae > Desulfuromonas. The sequence goes on from JAYEOA010000122.1 coordinate 20,096, forward strand.
CATCAGTGTCTCCCCGGACGACTCTATGGAGGTTGATCAGCTCATTCGCTTTGCCGACACCGCTATGTATCAAGCCAAAGATCTGGGGCGCAACAACTTTCAGTTTTATACCCGTGACATGAATGCCCATACTCACGAACGACTACAACTGGAAACCAGCCTACGTAAGGCACTGGATCGCCACGAACTAGTGGTCTACTACCAGCCACAGATCGACATCGTCAGTGGTCAAATCACCGGCAGCGAAGCGCTGGTGCGCTGGCAACACCCGGAACAAGGGCTGATCCCACCCAATAACTTCATCCCTATAGCGGAAGAAACCGGTCTGATTCACCCAATCGGTGAATGGGTTTTAAAACAGGCGTGCAAACAAAATGTACTGTGGCAACAGCAGGGCTTTCCCAAATTAAATATTGCCGTCAACCTCTCAGCCCGCCAGTTTCTCGACAAGAACCTCTCCCATAAGGTGTTCGATATTTTATTACAAACGGGATTAAAACCACAGCAAT
>JAYEOA010000122.1:20704-27263 GCA_034722515.1 Thermodesulfobacteriota bacterium
TGGCAACAGCAGGGCTTTCCCAAATTAAATATTGCCGTCAACCTCTCAGCCCGCCAGTTTCTCGACAAGAACCTCTCCCATAAGGTGTTCGATATTTTATTACAAACGGGATTAAAACCACAGCAATTAGAACTTGAAATCACCGAAAGCCTATTGATGGATGATGTTGAAGCAGCCATTGCCTTGATGCACACCCTCAGCGACAAAGGGATCACGCTGACCATTGACGATTTCGGTACCGGCTATTCGTCCTTAAGTCACCTAAACCGTTTCCCCATCGACAAACTGAAGATTGACCGCTCGTTTATCAGCCCCATCGGCACTGAAAACAATGCAACTATCGCCCGCACCATTATTGCTCTGACTCAAGAGCTCCATCTACATGTTATTGCCGAAGGCATCGAAACGGCTGCACAATTAGATTTTCTACGTCAATTTAATTGCCATGCTGGTCAGGGTTACTACTTTAGCCGTCCCGTTCCCGCCGATGAATTTACTGCACTATTACAAAAACAGAATTAAAGATAGGCTCTTGTCCTACCGATAGGTAAATCAGAACGAATCATTTTAACACTGAGGCTCAAGATCACCTTATGGCGGAAAGAACAGAATCAGACAGCAGCCCGTTTCCATCACCACTGGGCAATGTTGTCTATGAACAGCAGCTGGTGAACTACAAAATACAAATCGTCATCGCCGATGATGAAATGTCTGCCAGCGTCAGCCTGCATCCTGAAGACGCCAACGAAGCGTTAATTGATGCCGAAACATTACTTAATACCTTGAGTCAACACGGTGTTGTCGATGGGATCGACATGGTTGCGATCAAAACGTTTTGCCTTCATGCCTGCAAAGGGAAAAAACAGGACAATGTCGTCATCGCTGCGACCCTCCCCCCACAACCGGGTGACAACGGCTGGATCGAGCCCCTAATTCGCACCGAAAAAGATACCGACAACCAATTTAATGAAGACGAAACAGGGCGTCTCGACCTGTATACCCTAAATCTGTTCACCACTGTCGAACCAGAACAGCAGATCGCTATCCTACACCCACCGGAACTCGGTAAAGCATCAAGCACTGTCACCGGCAAAGAGATGCCACCTGTTTCGGGCAAAGATGTCGATATTCGCTTAGGTACAGGTGTGCGGTTGGAAGATGATGGCACCAGTTTTATCGCCGAAATTTCCGGACGCGCTGAACTTACCGAAAGTATTATCTCGATCAGTGAAGACTATATCGTCCATGGTGACGTCGATCTCACCGTGGGTAACATCAACTTCCCTGGGACCACCCGGGTCAGTGGTGATGTTCTCGATAGTTTCGATATCCGCTCCCTGAAAGGGATAGAGGTGACCGGTGCTGTCGGTGCGTGCCACCTTATCAGTGATGGCGATATCACCATTGGCAGCATGTCGGGGCGCAATGATGGATTGATTCGCTGCGGCGGCAACCTTACCGCCAATTACCTCAACGGCGTCACCGTTGAATGTATGGGAACCGTTACTGTCCGCAATGAAATTCGCAACTGCACTATCAAGTCGGCTGAAATCATTATGGTCAAGGATGGGGTAATCAGTGGCGGCAACTGCACGGCCCTACGCGGCATTGAAACCAAAGATGTTGGCGCTGACGCAGGGGCTACCACCAAGTTACGTTCTGGGGTCTATTTTCCCGAAGAAGACCAGCTTAAGACATTAAAAACCCAGCAAAAAAGTATCACCATTCAAAACCAATTCATCAAGCGAAGTATGGGACCGCTGGGCAAACTAGCAAAAAAAGATACTACAACAACGGAAGCGATTAAGACACGACTAAAAATTCTGCTGGAACGACAAGAACTACTCAAAGTGAAGCAACAAAAAGTAGAGCAGCAACTAAACAGTTTTGCTTTTAGAGAACACGACAGCAACGCAAAAATAAATGTACACCGCCGGTTAAAGCAAAATGTGGTCATTTCACTGGATACGGTCACCGAGGAAGGGCGACTTGAACACCACGGCCCACTATCCGTTGTTGCCGATGCAAGCAACGGAATACTGCGCTTCTGCGACATGAGTCCACTGAACATTCGCGCTGAAGAAGCCGAATGAAACGAGGAGGGGGATAACCTCTCTCTTAACCCAACTCACGCGAACGAGTGGCACTGCGCTGTACCGCATTGATCAGTGCTGCTCGAACGCCCCCTTGCTCTAAGGTTTGTAGCGCCGCAATAGTGGTTCCCGCCGGGCTACATACCCGATCACGCAACACCGCTGGATGCTCGTTACCATCCAACACCATCTGCGCTGCCCCAACCACCGTTTGCGCCGCCAACCTTAAAGCAGTGTCATGCGGCAAACCTTCAAGCACGCCGCCATCGGTCAAGGCCTCAATCATTAAATAAACATACGCCGGGCCCGATCCAGACAACCCCGTCACCGCATCCAGTAACGCCTCCTTCACCACCTCAACAATACCGACACAAGCAAACAACTGCTGCGCCATTTCGAGATCGTCTGCAGTCGCATGGCGGCCACCACACAGCCCTGTCGCTGCGGCACCAATCAGTGCCGGCGTATTCGGCATCACCCGCAAAACTCGCGTATTATCACCGGTAATCGCTTCAATCTTAGCCGTAGACACCCCCGCCAAAATCGAGATCAAACACTTATCAGCATCAAACAAATCGGCCACCGGCAATAGTGCTGTCTCTAATGCTTGAGGCTTTACTGCTAAAATAATCACCGGATAAGCGGCCACCACCTCGGCACTGTTCCCCGTGGTAATCACGCCATAGGTCTGAGCCAAAAACTGACGACGCTCAGGCATCAACTCAGCCACCATTAGCGTCTCTGGAGGTACACCGGAATCAAGCAAACCACAAATCAGTGCCTGTGCCATGTTACCACCACCAATAAAACCTGTTCCCGATATATGTTGCATGGTATTTTCCTTTCGCAATTAAATGGCTACCGAACCGATGGAAGCAACCAACGGATAAAATTTCTTCCATCGCGCTCTCCTTCTACTCCATTCCTACCTTGACAAACTCCGCCCAGGCAATAGCTTCCCAATAGTCATCGACAACATCCTCCTTGGCAATACCGCTGGCGCTCACAGCATCCCAATTAGCCTGTTCGTAATCCTGAACACAATGCAAAACCTTGCCCATGCGCCCCTCGCCATTCAGCAATGCTTGATTGATCTCGTCGGACAATGGCAACTCCTTTAATATCTGCTCCATTGGCGCATCTAAAATACTCTCCAGCAACGAAAACAATCCAACGGTAAAGTAGCTGGTCTCTTGGCGCGAACTCTGTTGCACCGCGATCAATTCACACATTTTTCCACGAACCAAAGCCATGGTCATCAACTCATCTGGTTTGTCACTAACGCTACCCATTATCAATACACTCGCCCAGGTACGGATATGTTGCAAACCGACACGCACAATTGCATGACGAATCGAGGTTACTTCGTTAATCAAACCATAATAACTTGAATTTACCTGACGCAACAATTTAACGCTCATGTTGACATCGGTCTGAATAATCTCTTCAATACGCTCCATACTAACATCAGCATCCTGCAACTCGGACATAAGTTGCAACATCGCTATACGTGCCGGAGGCATTTTTTTACCGGTAACCACAACCGGTTTACTGAAGAAATAACCCTGAAAATAATCAAAGCCCAAATCGAGGCACTGTTGAAATTCTTCCTTGGTTTCCACTTTTTCAGCTAAAAATTTCAGCGACGGTTTAATCGTGCGCAAAATCTTCACCTGCTCAGCAGTCCCCTCCATCCCCAAATCCATTACATCGATCTTGATAAGATCGGCAATCTCCACTAAAGGACGCAACTCCTCACGATAGACAAAATCATCTAGGGCTATCATATGTCCACGCTCAGCATAGCCGCGAACTGCCTGCACAATCTCATCCTCAGCTTCCACAGTCTCCAGCACCTCAATCACCAATCGATCAGCAGCAAAAGAAAGATCTTGTTCTTGCAACAAACTTCCACGAGTAAAATTGCAAAAAGCCTTATGCTTGCCAACGAGATTGTCCAAACCAATCTCCAACAACAAATTAACCAGCACCGTACCACTGGCAGCATCATCGTCATCAATCTGCGCGTAATTTACAAAACCATGGCGATACAACAGCTCATAGGCATAAACTTTAATATTGCGATCAAAAATAGGCTGTCGCCCGATAAATGCGTCATGCATAGGATAGTCCTTTATAAGATGAAAAGCGTCAATAGAGACGTTGCAGGCAACGTCCCTACAAATCAGCAGTCGCAACAGAATGCAATTTCAACAAAACTATCAAACTGCCCAGCAAACTCACGCACCAACCAGGTTTTACCTGTTTGTCTAGCGCCACGGATAATCAGAGGTTTTCTTCTTGAGCTATTACGCCAAATATGCAAATCACTTATAGCATTACGGTACATTTATCACCTCCGGTTCAAATCTACCGCATAAATACACCCAGATTTGGCGAAAACACAAGGTTGTTTTATCCAAAATTGGTTTTTATAGTGCTGTGCTGATTAGCTTAAACTCTAACCCATCTCCCACTCAAAAGAAGAGATGTTGCGCTTGGCGGAGTTGAAGTGGATGCCGATGAGGTAGATATCCTTGCCCTGCCCCTGATACTTCAGGTGGTATTCCTTTCGTTTTATCTGCTCCAGTGCGTTGGCGCTGTCATCTACCTTGAACTCTAAGATGTAGATCTGTTTTCCGATCTTCACCGTCATGTCGATGCGTCCGGTACTGGTGGGGTCTTCAACGCATAGCTCTAGGCCGAGGCTGGCAAGATACGCATACATCAAGCTCGCATAGTAACCTTCATAGGCGCTTATAGTATTTTTGGTGTAGTTGTTATTCGGGATAGAGGCGAACATGGCGACGAGCACCTGGTGTAGATTGTCCAGGTCGGCTTCTTCGAGGCTCTGGAACAGTTGTCCCTTGTTTTCTGCGACATTGGTGTTGGTCATGGCCTGAGCAATCTGGTCGTTGAAAGAGATGGCCACTTCCTTGTTGGGAAAGCCCAGGACGTATTCAACGCCGTAACTAAGCTCCCTCATCTCTTTAATAGTCATGTATCCGGACTGCAACAACAAGGGTTCAAGCTTTATATTGTCTATGTCGTAGCTGTCGATAAGCATCTCGGATACGCGCAGGTTATCTAGCTGCGGAATGTAGTAGTTGTTGTTCTCAATGAGTTTAATAAGAAAGGTAGGGGTTCCGGTAGCGAACCAGTAGTTTCTGAAAACATACTTGTTCTTGATAAACAACAGGATGTCAAAGGGGTTATAGACCTTGTCTCCTAAAAAGTTATACCCGTTATACCATTCCCTTACCTTCTCCATATCTACACCGGCTAAATGATCAGCGAAGACGGTTTCCAGATCGTGCTGGGTATAACCACAGATGGTTGCAAAGTCCGGATTTAAGGTAATATCTTCAAGATTGTTCAAGCCACTGAATACTGAGACCTTGCTGAACTTGCTTACCCCGGTAAGGAACGCGAACTTAATATACTCATCACAGTTCTTGATGGTGGTGTACAGGTCTCTGAGGACTTCACGCCCCTGCTTAGCGACTTCTAACTGATCTAGGTTATCCACGATGAGTTTGTCATATTCATCAACCAGAATTACCACTTTTTGTCCGAATTTTTTGCAGACCTGTTCGATAATGTATTGCAAACAATTTCCGTTGACATAACCTTCGGGGCATTGCAAACCTAGACGTTCCTGATTCTGACGCAAGATATTGTCAACATCTTGCTTCATATCAGCTAAATCACGCGCCACCCCGCCGAAGCTGATCTTTATCACCGGATATGTAGTATCCCAGTCCCACGTATCGTAGATGTATAGTCCCTTGAAGAGCTCCTTACGCCCCTCGAACAGAGCTTGCAGCGTCGAAACCAGCATACTTTTACCAAAGCGCCTGGGACGGGAGAGGAAGTAATATTCGCCGGTGTCGATCAGGTGTTTTATCTGCTCGGTCTTATCGATGTATAGATAATCGTCACTGCGTATCTTTTCAAATGTCTGTATCCCGATGGGAAGCTTCTTCAGCTGGACCATGGCGTTTCTACCTCCGGTGTTACGAATGCAAAGCAATTTTAGCTAACCCTAAGCGATAAAGTCTGCAATGCCTGCATGACGAGGGATTCCGGGGACACCTTACTCAATTGCCTACGGCATAGCCGATTGGTATATCAATTAAGTAAGGTGTCCCCGGAATATTCGCCCAACCGTAGGGGCGAACCTGTGTGTTCGCCCGGTTTTGATTTACCGGTTGGGTTGTCCTGTCCGGTTAATGGGTCGTCGTCATTGTCTGCGTTGTCCCAGTCGTATTGTAAAAAATCGAAATTCGTGCCCAGCAAAGCTTCCATATTCAAATACCCGGTATTATCTTCGCCGGGTGCGGCGCTTCCTAGCGCTTCAAGTGTCAACGTATATGTCCCGTATTCGAATAAAACATCATCAACTGAGGTTTCCCTAATAGCAAAGAATAGCAAAGTGCCTGTCCTTTAGTTCTATCTAGTTCTAT
>JAYEOA010000122.1:27363-30232 GCA_034722515.1 Thermodesulfobacteriota bacterium
CCGACCGGATTCCGAGCGGGCATGGGCGGACACATAGGTCCGCCCCTACGGGTTAATTTCGCATCCGATATTTCATCCAACCGTAGGGGCGAACCTGTGTGTTCGCCCGGTTTTGATTGATCCGGTTGGTTGTTCGTCCGGTTTGCCCGGTTTACCGGAACATGTGCGGATGTGCGGGCATGGGCGGACACATAGGTCCGCCCCTACGGGTTAATTTCGCATCCAATATTTCATCCAACCGTAGGGGCGAACCTGTGTGTTCGCCCGGTTTTGATTGATCCGGTTTTGATTTACCGGTTGGGTTGTTCGTCCGGTTCGCCCGGTTTACCGGATCATGTGCGGATGTGCGGGCATGGGCGGACACATAGGTCCGCCCCTACGGGTTAATTTCGCATCCGATATTTCATCCAACCGTAGGGGCGAACCTGTGTGTTCGCCCGGTTTTGATTGATCCGGTTTTGATTTACCGGTTGGGTGTTCGTCCGGTTCGCCCGGTTTACCGGAACATGTGCGAATGTGCGGGCATGGGCGGACACATAGGTCCGCCCCTACGGGTTAATTTGTAACGTCTCTACAAATGAATTTATTCACCGCCAGGTGGTCTCGCGTAGATATATGATGGATTCACTACCCTTGTAAATGCCAAAGGTGGCGCGGGCGGTTGGGTTGTCCTGTCCGGTTAATGGGTCGTCGTCATTGTCTTCGTTGTCCCAGTCGTATTGGAGCCACGAATCAACACCTAAGGTATATTCTAGGGCACCTGTTGCTTTATTATCTGGAGCAGGCAGGGTAAAAAATTCATCGTGACCAACATCTATTCCGGAAACGGTAACATTAGTACATGTAAGTTCATCATCTGTATCAACATCTGCACATGTAAGGTCAGAAACATTAAACAAACTACAAGTATCATCAGCATTGTTGATAAAACCATTGCCATCAAAATACTCAGCATAAACGGGCATCGACAATGGTAACAATTCTGAGCCGTGAGCATTTTCCAGGCGGATGCGGCCGTAGCGTAACAGCGTATTTTCTGCTGCTTGTGCGTAATCATTGTTGCTATCGTTATCCACATCCAGGTCAAGGGGCTCTATCTCGACTCCATCACTGTCGCGAACAAATATGCCAAAGCGTGTATCTGTGAACGGTCCATACGGCTGGGGCAGACGATCAACATTAAGTTTAACCGTGAAACCTGCATTTCCGTCGGTCCAATCTGCTATCCGACTGACAATGATGTCATCCAGCCTAGTGGTAAGTTTGGTTGTGCTTCCATCCGGGATATTGCCAGCAGCGCCAATGGTGTAATTAGCTGATATTGTTTCTCCCTCAAATTTGGCAAATGATCCAAAGTAATTCTCCGTTATGTCATCGGCGGCATTTACCGCGGTCAGATTAAATGCGAATTCCAGATTTTCATCCAGGTAGGTGAATGAGGGTGTTATTGCGCACCCAAGCTCACTTCGGTTGTTCAATGACCCCTGCGATAGTTCGAAATGATGGGGGATAAAACGCCCGACAACGGTAGTTCCATTTATATCCATGCCACTGGAAAGGTAGTCTGTTGATTCAGCCTTAAGGGTGAAATTGCCCACCTCATCGTAGCTCAGATCCGTTGGGTTGGCTTCACCTTCGTTGAAGTCTTCTGTGCTTAGCCCCCCACTGCTGAATGTACCCAGGTTATTGTCCGGATCTGACGGAGTTTTCGCACTAAGTGTTGTTTGTGCTGCAAAGTTCGGAGTTGGGTTGCCATTTTGACATACAGCAGTAATGGTTGCTTCGAACGGTTCTGCCGCTATGCCTGTGGTCGTACCACTGGTACTTGAGTTGTCCAGCGGGCTGGTAACTTCAAAATGATGCGGCGCAACTACAAAAGATGCTGCGGTGCTACCAATAGTAGTCATCACTAATCCAGCACTATCACCGCTGCCTTCGTGGCGAGCATACAGATTAAGGCTGCCAGCATCGTTGTAGGTCAAGCTATATGTAGCCTTCGCTTGAGTATCGAATACCATTGAAAAGCCAACAGAAGTTGGCGTTGTATCAATTAGAGTCGTATCAATAGCGGGGCTATGCGTACCACTATCTGGTTGAGCATAATTAAACCAAAAACCGACCTCTTTAGTTTTCCCGGCAAAGCTATCATCACCAACACACAGGTTGGTTTCGTCATCTGTTTGCACCGCCTGAATAGTTCCGTTTAATTCTTCACAGGAGCGGCCATCTTCCACCGTAAGCAAAAAACCGCTTTCGTAAAACTCAATACTACAATCACCCAAGACACCATCTTCATAGCACTGAGTAGGATTGCTGGGCGCAATACCGGTGCTGGTTAAATCAAGCGTTACAGTTGCTGGAATTGTCTGGCGTAGCTGAACCTCTGTATGTCCGGTAAAGGTTCTGGTAGCGCCACCAACCCAGGTAGGCGTGCCATCAGTTGCTGTAGCTGTTAGAGTAACGGTCGTAGGGTCAGCATATTCTGTGGTACAATCACTATCGGCACAGGCACGAATGGTAACCGTCGAAGCTTGGCAGGTGATACCTGTTGCGGGGTGTTCGATGCGATAGTGATCAATAAAAGAACTAACTTCCGGCGTGATAATAATTTCATCCCAGGAAAAATCATCATAATCCCACCAATACCATTCCCGATCAGACTCTATCTTTAACGTATGATCTCCAGCCCCCCAATCTCCATCGATACTTATAGTATAGGGATCTTGAGCTAGGTCGACACTATCACCGCCATCTGTGAGCGATCCCACGGCAACACCATCAACATAAACAGGATTATTAAAGTCTAATGACCTTATGCGGTAAAAATCTATATCCAGATGTGTGGTAGAGGTTGTCAAATTAAAGGGAA
>JAYEOA010000123.1:0-29917 GCA_034722515.1 Thermodesulfobacteriota bacterium
AACTCCAAGGTGTTCAATGAGCTACGAGATTTTTCTAAATACAAAGGTAAGTGTGGCGAGTGTGAATTTATCAACGTGTGCGGCGGTTGTCGCGCCCGCGCCGATGCGGTGTACGGCGATTATCTGGCCGAGGAGCCGTTTTGTAATTACATCCCGCGTAAAACACGCAAACGGATGGAACGTGAAGCGGCAGAGAATAGAGTGAAATAGAGTAATCTATTCAGCCCGACAAGCTGGCAACGCCCATTTCAAGGGACGTTAAGCCCATCCATGGGTACTTAACTGTCGCCATCCGGGCGACAGATACCCTTTTCATGGGCGTCGCCAGCTTGTTTGCAGTTGTGCTGAGTAGTTACGAAATCAAAATACTTTCAAAACGATAAAGGATTTTTTACTATGTCTGAATACAATTTCATCAAAGCGTGCTGGGGTCAACCAGTAGACCGTGTTCCTGCATGGCTGATGCGTCAGGCCGGTCGTTATTTGCCGCAATACCGTGAAGTGCGCTCCCGTGGTGAGGGGACGTTTCTCGATCTGTGTAAAGACCCGCAACGTGCCGCCGAGGTGACTATCCAGCCCATCGATATTCTTGATGCCGATGCTGCGATTCTGTTTTCCGATATCCTTACCCCCATTGAGCCGATGGGGATGGAGCTGGATTTCGCACCTGGGCCGGTGTTTGCCAATCCCGTGCGTACTCAGGCAGATGTTGATGCGTTGACTGTACCGGAAAATATGGCTGAGGCGGTATCCTATGTTCCGGCGATTATCAAAATTTTACGCAAGGAGTTTGAGGGGCGTGTGCCGTTGATTGGTTTTGGCGGTGCACCGTTTACCTTGGCATGTTATATGGTCGAAGGTAAGGGGAGCAAGGATTTCGCTTCCCTCAAGCAGATGATGTACAGCGATCCGGGGCTGTACCATGCGCTGATGGAAAAAATCACCGAAATGGATCTGCGTTATCTCAATATGCAGATTGAGGCCGGGGCGCAAACCATCCAGATCTTTGATACCTGGGGTGGTTTAGTGTCGCCACACGATTTTGAAAAATTCGTGCTGCCCTACACTCAAAAGCTCATTGCCGGTCTTAATCGCAAGGATGTGCCCATCATCTATTTTGTTAAAGGTGCCGGAACCATGCTTGAACTGGTTAAGGAAGCCGGTAGTGATGTGATCGGTCTCGACTGGCATATTGATCTCGGTAAAGCTCGCGATATTCTGGGTGATGATGTAGCGGTTCAAGGTAATCTGGATCCATCGGTGTTGTTCGCTCCCCACGCTTACATCGAACAAGAGGTGCAGCGAATCCTCAACGAAAATGCAGATCGCCCCGGTTTCATTTTTAACCTTGGTCACGGAATCACCCCGGCAGTTCCGCCGGAAAATGCCATCTTTATGGTCGATGCCGTGCATCGCTTGAGTCAGAAATAAGGTAAGCCCTCAGGGTTTGATTGTAGCAGTGAAACAAGGGGGCGATGCGACGAGCATCGCCCTTTTCTGTGAGCACTGAAGTAATTCAGGTGGTGATGTTGATGGCACAAACTAAAAAAGCACTGGTGTTGCTGAATATGGGTGGCCCAGATTCTATCGCGGCGGTGGAGCCGTTTTTGTACAATCTATTTTCCGATCGTGAGTTGATTCAGTTGCCGTTGGGGGCGGTGTTGCAGAAACCGTTTGCCAAGATGATCTCCCATTTTAGAGCTAAAACGGTACGGGAAAATTACCGGCGTATCGGTGGCAAATCACCGTTGTTGTATTGGAGCAGGTTACAGGCTGATAAAACTGTGGAGCTGTTGGGTGACGATTGGCAGGGTTATGTGGCCATGCGCTATTGGAACCCACGTGCCGATGAGGTGGTGACTCAGTTAAAGGACGATGGGATTACGCAGGCGCTGGTGGTGTCGCTTTATCCCCACTACACCGTGGCGACGACGGGAAGTAGTATAAACGATTTTAAGCGGGCGTTGGCGCAGTATTATCCTGACTTGGTGTGTGAATTTGTCGAACAGTGGCACGATTGGCCACTGTATCTCGATGCGTTGGCTGAATGTGTCAACGAAGGTTTGACCGCTATGCCAGAAGCCCGGCGCGAGGGTGTGTTGATTCTGTTTTCTGCCCATGCGTTGCCACAAAAATTTATTGATCGCGGTGATCCCTATCAGCAGCATGTCGAGGAAACCGTCGCCGGAGTGATGGCACGGGTGGGCGGGGACGATCACCGGATCGGCTTTCAGAGTCGCAGTGGACCGGTAACATGGATGTCGCCTGATACCCTCGATTTGATTGCTGAAGCGGGAGAGCAGCAGCGAGCACTTTTGGTGGTGCCGGTATCATTTGTTTCTGATCATATCGAAACATTAGATGAGATTGATGTCGAGTTTCGCGATCATGCGCTGGCGTGTGGTGTCCCGTGGTTTGGGCGTGCCGCGTCACTAAATGATCGCCCATTATTTATTAAAGCACTCAGAGAACTGGTTTTGTATTATAGTTAGTTCGTGAGTTGGAGAGTTGTTGTGGATAACAGGAGGAAACTGTCATGAGTCTCAGTGTTGGTCGCGAACCGAATACCATGATGAAGGTGGTGATTTTGACCCACAATTATCGCATTGTCGGCAAGGTTTATGTGGCCTTTCGCTGTTACAAGTGGGTAGCCTAAAATGAAAGTCCTCCACACCTCAGATTGGCACCTTGGCAGAACACTTTACGGACGCAAGCGTTATGAAGAGTTTAGTGCGTTTTTGACTTGGTTGGCAGAAACCATCGAGGCGCAACAGGTGGATATCCTGCTGGTCTCTGGGGATATCTTTGATACCAGTGCTCCCAGCCATCGCGCTCAACAGTTATATTATCGCTTTTTATGTCGGGTGGCGACCTCCTGTTGTCGCCATGTGATTGTGATCGGTGGGAATCATGATTCTCCCTCTTTTTTAAATGCTCCTCAGGAACTGCTCAAGGCACTCGATGTCCATGTGATCGGTTCCAGTACCGAGAATCTTGGCGATGAAGTGCTGCTATTGCGCGATTTGGCGGGTGCTCCCGAATTGATTGTTTGTGCTGTTCCCTATTTGCGTGATCGTGATATCCGTACCGCACAGGCTGGTGAAAGTATAGAAGATAAGGAACGCAAGCTACTTGAAGGGCTGCGTAACCATTATTCCGAGGTGGGGGCACTAGCCGAGGAGATGAGTAATGAGCTGGGCGGCGAAATTCCTATTATCGCCATGGGACACCTGTTTACCGCTGGCGGGCAGACGGTTGATGGCGATGGTGTGCGCGAACTCTATGTCGGCTCTCTTGCCCATGTAACCGCAGAAATTTTCCCTACCTGGAGCGATTATGTAGCCCTCGGTCATTTGCATGTGCCGCAGAAAATCAATGGTAGTGAAGTGATGCGCTATAGCGGCTCCCCGCTGGCGATGGGTTTTGGCGAAGCACGCCAGCAAAAAAGTATCTGCCTGATCGAGTTTGTTCAGCGTACAGCTAGGGTGACAACTGTTGATGTGCCGGTTTTCCAACAATTGGAGCGTATACACGGCACATGGGATGAGATCGCTGTGCGGATTCGTGAACTTTCATTGTTGCAACGTCCGATCTGGTTGGAGATTGTCTATGACGGAGTCGATGTGATTGGTGATTTACGTGAGCGGTTGGAGCAAGCGTTGGCAGCAACGGGGACGGAGGTGGCGATGGAGATTCTGCGGGTACAAAATCGGCGTATTATTGATCGGGTTCTTCAGCAAATTGATACAGATGAGACCCTCGATGACCTAGATGTTGATGATGTGTTTGATCGCTGTCTTGATGCTCATGCGGTGCCGCAAGAACAGCAGCGAGCATTGTTGGATGCTTATCGGGAGACCATTGTGACCCTTGAGCAACAAGATGCTCAGGCTGAATAGTTACCTATTTAGCCCGATAAGCTGGCAACACCCATTCCAAGGGGCATCACCATGGGTACTTAACTGTCGCCATCCGGGCGACAGATACCCTTTCCTTGGGCGTCGCCAGCTTATCTACAATAGATTATCGAAAGAAAAGGGTAAATGCGGATACTTCAGGTACGTTTTAAAAATCTTAACTCGCTGGTGGGCGAGTGGAATATCGACTTGACCCATCCTGCTTTTACCGCCGATGGGATCTTTGCCATCACCGGGCCGACGGGTGCGGGCAAGACTACCATCCTCGATGCAATTTGCCTTGCCCTCTATGGTCGCACCCCGCGCCTGAACAAGGTGACTAAAAGTTCCAACGAAATCATGTCGCGCCAAACCGGAGAGTGTTTCGCCGAAGTTACTTTTGAAACCAGAGCGGGGCGTTTTCGCTGCCATTGGAGCCAGCACCGCGCCCGAAAAAAAGCCAATAGTGAACTTCAGGCTCCCAAGCATGAGATTGCCGATGCCGATTCTGATAAAATCATCAGCGCTAAATTGCGCGATGTCGCCGAACAGATCGAGCTGGCTACCGGGATGGATTTTGATCGTTTCACCCGTTCGATGCTTCTGGCTCAGGGGGGCTTTGCTGCCTTTCTTCAGGCTGCTGCCGACCAACGTGCGCCGATTCTGGAACAAATTACCGGCACCGGGATCTATAGTCAGATATCCATCTGCGTTCATCAGCTCCGTTCTGTTGAAGGTAAAAAACTTGAGGTATTACAGGCCGAACTGGCGGGGATGCATTTATTGACGGACGAGGAAAAACAGCAATTAGCTGTTAGTTTAAAAGAAAAGGTGGATCAGGAGACTGAATTAAACAAGCAGATTGAAGAGAAAAATAAGGCGCTGCTATGGCTGGACGGGATGGCTCAGCTACAGCACGAGTTGACCTTTGTTGCACAGCAGAAGTTGGACTGGCAAACACGCCGAGACGCTTTTGCGCCCGAATACGAAAGGTTCCAGCGAGCCGGAAAGGCGCTGGAATTGGCTGGCGATTATGCCGAGTTAACGGGTATTCGGCGGCAACAGGAAACGGATCGACGCAGCCATGATGAGTGTTTGCAGGTTCTTCCCCGCTGTCAGGAGTCGGAGAAACACGCCGACGAAGTGATGAAACGAGCTGGTGAGCAACTGCAACAGCGTAAGGTTGAGCAAAAAGAGAGTTCGGTTATTATCAAACAGGTACGCAAGTTGGATTTGAAGCTGGACGAAAAAAAAGCCCCGTTAGCGACGGCAGGTACTGCGATCACCGACCTTGAACAGTCACTTCATGCCCTGCAATCCAAACAGGATAACGATAACGAGGCTGTCAACCAGAAGCAGAAGCTATTCAATAAGATGGTGCAGGCTTTGACAGATACTCAAGTTGATGCAGCACTAGTTGAACAGTTGACGGGGATGTGCAGCCGCTTTGATGTGGTGCGGCAGTTTCATGACCAACATAATCTCAAGCTCGAACAGGTCGAGGCGGCGGCAAAAGATGTTATCACTACTACGCAGATATGCAGCCGTCTAAGTGCCAATTTAGATGCCGAGGAAACCAGCCTCGCAACCATTCAGAGCGATTTCGACCGGCAGCAACGTGAGCTCAAAACCGTTCTTGAAGGACGTGACTTAATCTATTGGCGGCATAACCTCTCTACCCTTAACGAGAAAAAAGCAATCATTGATAACATCATCGAGGCGGCTCAATCGGTTACGCAGGTGCAGGTAACCATTGATGAGTTGGGCAAGCGACATGATGTTCTGACCACCGAACAGTCCGATCTCGCCAGGCAGCTTCAGGTGCAGGTTAAAGAGCAAACATCTCTGGAACGGGAGTTATCCCTGCTTGAGAGTCAGCTTACTTTGTTAAAAACTATCGAAAGTTTAAGCGAGTTTCGCACTGGGCTAACGCATGGAGAGCCATGTCCGTTGTGCGGTGCCGAGGAACATCCCTTTGCCCAGTACAATAGTCCACAGCCCGATGAAACCATGTCTGCGTTGGCGCAGGTGAGAATTGAGCTTAAAACGGTACACGATGCCGGTGGCGAGTTAAGGATTAAACAGGTCGAGGTTAAGAAGGATATTGAGCAGATTGTTTCCCGGCATAAAGAGGGTAATGCGCAGCTAAATATTTTCGCGAACACGATTCGGCAGCACTGTGCCGATTTGGACGTAGATAATGCCGGATCGGAGCTAGGGGCGCATCTGCAAGGGCTAAATACACAGGTTGTTGATAAGCTGCGGCAGGCGACACGGATCGTGCAAGCTGTAGAGATGTTGGAACAGGAAATCGCGAACCTGCGTCTGGCGCTGGATAAAACCAGAGAGGCTGTCATCGCAGATGAGCGTAAACATCAGTCTGCGCTATATGCAAAAGATTCAGCACAGCAACAATCTGAACGGTTGCAGCATGAAGCTGGGATCATTGCTGCACAATTGGGGAATGCGTTGAGCGAACTGGGGCAGGAGGTGACTGTTTATGGTTTTACCACCCTGGCGGTCGCTGATTTAGACCGGATTCAAGCGGGTTTAATTGCGCGGCGTGATCTGTGGATGAAGCGACAAAAAGAACAGTCCGTACTCGATCAACAGATAATTGCATTGCAGATTCAGACCCGTCATCAGGCAGAACAGATCCAGACCTTAGATATTGAACTGAAAACACAACGGAACCTATTAGATGCTTTACAGCGTGAACAGCAGTTGTTGCTTAATGAGCGTTACCAGTTGTTTGGTGATAAGAACCCGGATGATGAGGAAGTGCGTATTTTTGCCGCTATCGATAGCGCTGAAACAGAGCGCGATGTTTCGCGTCAGGCGTTGCATGTGGCAAATCAGGAACTAGGCAAACTGAATGCCAGAATTGAAGAGCTGGATAAATCGTTGGCGGCACGTGCTATTCAGGTGCAAGAGGTTGTAGGTCAATTTATTATCCGACTTGGCGAGCTTGACTTTGCCGACGAAGCCCAATATCGGTCGGCGTGTCTGCCCGATGCCGAGCGCAAGAAGCTGGGGCTACAGGCTGATAAACTGGTACAGGAACAAACTGAGTTGCATGCAAGTGAGCGAGATAAGCAGGCGCAACTGGAAGTCGAGGCTAACAAGCAGCTTACGGAGCAATCACGCACCGAGTTGGCTCAGATGTTGACCGCCGTTGTTGCCAACCACAGCGAGCTTCAACGGGCGATTGGTGGGATCAATCAACGGCTGAACGAAGATGCAGAACTACACCAGCGTCAGCAAACGCGCATTCACGCCATTGAGGCGCAGCAAAAGGAGTGCTCGCACTGGGAGTTGTTGCATGAACTCATTGGTTCAGCCGATGGAAAAAAATACCGCAATTTTGCTCAGGGTTTGACCTTTGAACTCATGATCGGTCATGCTAATCGTCAGCTGCAGAAGATGAGCGAGCGTTATCTGCTGATCCGAGACGATAGCCAACCCCTTGAACTCAATGTGATCGATAATTATCAGGCCGGTGAAATACGTTCCACCAAAAACTTGTCCGGCGGCGAGAGTTTTATCGTCAGCTTGGCTCTGGCGCTGGGGTTGTCTCACATGGCGAGTAAAAACGTGCGGGTCGATTCGCTGTTTCTCGACGAAGGCTTCGGTACGCTGGATGATGAAGCTCTCGATACCGCTCTGGAAACCCTTGCCGGGCTGCAACAGGAGGGTAAATTGATTGGAGTTATCTCCCATGTGGCCGCTCTGAAAGAGCGCATCAGCACCCGGATACACGTGAGTCCGCAAAACGGTGGTCGCAGCGAGATCAGTGGTCCCGGCTGTCGGTTGATTTCGTAGAGGTAATTATTCAGCATCAATTGTGGACAGGCTGGCGACGCCCATGGAAAGGGTATCTGTCGCCCGGATGGCGACAGTTAAGCCCCATGGATGGGTTTATGCGTCCCTTGGAATGGGCGTTGCCAGCCTGTCGGCTTAGTATTGTCGCTGAACTAGTCGAGATCGATTTTGCTTGAGTTAGTTACGTCAGGTTGTATTCCTTAATTTTATAATGCAACGATCTCAAGCTGATCTCCAAAATTTTAGCTGCCTGTACCCGGTTGCCACCAGTTTGCTGCAATGCTGTGTGGATGTATTGTTGTTCAATGGCGGCGATAGCTTGTTTGAGTGACAGGTTGTGGGGCGGTGTTGCGTTGCTGGTTTTTGCTGGAGTCGAACTAAGTTCGAAGGGAAGATCGCTGCATTCTATTTGATTGCTATGCTGGAAGATCATAATTTTCTCCATCACGTTTTCCAGCTCGCGCACGTTGCCCGACCAAGGGTATTGTTGCAGGGTTGCAATAACCTCCTGGGTAACGGTGGGAACCGAACGCTGTTCGCGCTGTGCGATCCGCTGTAAAAAATGGTTACATAACGTGGGGATATCTTCTTGGCGCGAGCGCAGAGCGGGAATGTTGAGCTCGACGACGGCGAGGCGGTAATAAAGATCTTCGCGAAAACGATTATCGGTCACATCTTGTTTCAGATTCCGGGCGGTGGCGGCAACGATACGGACATCGATGCGGCGCGGTTTTGTTTCGCCGACAGGCCGTACTTCTTCCTCCTGTAAAACACGCAGCAGCTTGGGTTGCATCTCCAGCGGTAATTCGCCAATCTCATCCAAAAACACCGTGCCACCATCGGCGGCAGCAAACAAACCGGGGTGCGATTTGTCAGCACCGGTAAAGGCTCCTTTGCGGTGACCGAACAGCTCGCTTTCGATCAAATTAGCGGCAATAGCGCTACAGTTAATGGCGATGAATGGTTGAGTTTTGCGTGGGCTGTTTTCGTGCAATGCACGGGCGATCAACTCCTTGCCGGTGCCGGTTTCGCCACAGATGAGCACGGGGGAGCGTACCTGAGCTAGAGTGTCCACTTTGGTCAGTATCTGCTGCATTATCGGGCTGTTGCTGATGATGGTTGTCGCTGGTCGCCCCCGACGCAGTTCCTGACGCAGTTGGACGTTCTCGTGTTGCAGCTTTAAGCGCTCACGGGCTTTTTTCAGGGTAAGGACGATTTCATCGGGGCGAAATGGTTTGGAAATATAGTCGTAAGCACCATGTTTCATACATTTCAGAGCTGTTTCCAGCGAACCGTATGCACTCATCATGATAATGGTGAGGGCTGGATTAAGTGCTAATGCCTGCCCGATAAAACCCATCCCGTCGAGGTTGGGCATACGAATATCACACAGAATCAAATCAAAATGGTGTTTCCCCAAGCAGTCCAGCCCTAGTTGACCATCCGCAGCCTCTTCGACTAGATAACCTTCTTCCTCTAAAATTGTCCGCAACAGGTGGCGCATAGCGGGTTCATCATCAATAATTAACAGCCGTTCAGCGGAATTCATGGTTTGTTCCTTTGTTTTGTAGGAGATGATTTCTATCCTGACATAGGAGGAGGCCGTGCGTATGTAAAGACGGTATAAACACTTGAGGGTAAGATCTTGCTATTAAACTCGGATAATAGTACATTGCGTCAAGTGGAATCATGAAGAAAATTTCTAGCAGAGAGGTTTGCAAATGAATATACCAACAAACCTAAGCGACAAAGCAAAACGTCAGCTAAAATACAGTAATTATCCGAAATACTTTACCAAGGCATCTTTGACACTTGAACAAATAACTGTCACCCCAGACGGGAAAACCGTTATATTTGTTCCACGTGCTACCTTACGCAAAAGGCAGGTAGAGTAAGAAGCATAATCATCAAAAAAAGGCTGTTCGAAGTGAAATTATTGTTCGAACCACTTATCGATAAAAGTATTCATACAAGCAGTTTTCTAAAAAAATACCAGTATGACCAATCTAATAGTCCATCTGACATAGATTATGTTACGGATATTGCCAAAAAAGGTTTTACCAAGCTTGATAAAACGGACATATTGTTTGCAAAAGTTATTAAGGCATAGCCTTTACTGCTAGCGGTCTGTCGGACTTAGCCAGAATCTATTGCGAAATCGTCGTGCTGTATATTTTCCTTAACAGGCATAGTCAAGGTAAAACAACTACCTTGGTTCGGGGTTGACGCTACGCTGAGTTGACCGCCGCAGTCACGCATTAGTTGGTAGCAGACGTACAGTCCCAGCCCGCGCCCTTTGCCGGGGGCTTTGGTGGTGTAAAAGGGGTCAAAAATAGCTTGCTGTTGCTGTGTGCTGATGCCGTGACCGTTGTCTTCCACTTTAATCTCAACCGATTCTTTCGTTGCCATGCCACCGATGGTGATGACCCCCTTGGTTGTCATCTGCTTTCCTGAGGAGGCATCGCGGGCGTTGATCAGTAGGTTGACCAAAACCTGTTGCAGCTTGTGCGGATCCATCGTCACTACAGGGAGGTCATCGAAAACCTGATTGATGAGGGTGTGCTGTTTTAATACTCCTTGTTGCTGTAACAGCTCGCATGTTTGCTTTACCACTGTTGCCGGATGGCATTGTGCATCCGATTCCGAGGTTTTCGGTGCGGCGAAATCGAGCATATCCTTGAGCAGTTGATCCATGCGACCACTTTCTGCCAATGCTCTGGAGGCAAGATCCAGTTCCTTTTCGGGTAAATCCTGTTTTTTTAGTAGCTCTAAGTAACCGATGACAGCACTGAGTGGGTTGCCCAGCTCGTGTGCCATCCCCGAGGTCAAGTTGCCTACCGACGCCATTCGTTCAGATTGGATTAGATGTTGTTGGGTCAGTTGGAGTTCCCGATTTGTTCGCTGTAGTGCTTCGAGCTGGCGTTGTTGTTCCAAGGCACTGTATTGCAGATTCTCGGTCATCAGGTTAAACGATTGTCCAAGGGTTGTAATTTCAAAGGGTCCGGCAAGGGTAGCACGTTGGTTTAGGTCGCCTTCACTAATCTGTTGGGTACTTTTTGTTAAGCTCATAATGGGCTGGATAACGGCTCGGTTTAGTAGAAATACGGCGGTAACAACGAGCACTAGTCCATAGGCTAAACAGCAGGCTAAGGCTATTTTTTGCAGGGCTAATATTTGCTGGTAAATGTCGTCAAGTAGGTAGCGTATTTGCAGGGTTAAGCGTTGCCCTGAATCGGTGGTGATGGCGACACTCAAATCGGCGTAGCGGTATGAATTGTTGTTGCCTAGTAGGCTTTGCCAACCGGGCAGATAATGCAACCGGAGCACCAGAGGTTGCCATAATAAGGTTTGGCGATTCCTTAATGACTTGCCCGGATTGAATAGTTGCTTATCCCCGGCGATGAACTGATCGTTGTTGTCGCTAAGACACCAATCGCTGAGCTGGTTGGTTTTAGCATAGGCTTTGATCAACGGTGACACAGCGGTTGCGCTTTTGCCGGAAAGTAGACCAGATAACGATTGGGCATTACGTGAGCGCAGGGTGATGTTTTGTTCCAACAGGTGCGTTTCGCACAGGCGTAGCAATAGCAGGGCAACGAATAATAGAGCCGCCCCAACGAGTAAGCTGCTGGAAATAACGATTTCGCTGCGTAGAGTGAAGGGCTTCTTCATCGCTAGTCCATATGTCCCATATCCGCGAGGCTGATGAATCGGTCGCGACCAATGATAATGTGATCGAGTACTCGCACGCCAAGAATGGTACCGATTTCATGCAGGCGCTTAGTGATGGCGATATCTTCGGGGCTGGGGGTTGGGTCGCCGGACGGGTGGTTGTGAACGAAAATCACCCCTGCTGCAGATTCGCGTACCACGGCGCTAAATACTTCACGCGGGTGGACAATGCTGGCGGTGAGGCTACCTTCGGAGATGCGGATATCGCGAATAAAGCGATTTTTGGCATCTAGTAATAACGCCATAAATATCTCTTTTTTGTAGCTGAGAAAACGATTGCGGTAGCGCTGGAATACCGCATCGGCACTACTGAATGTGGTTCCCGGTTGTAGGGAGTGGTCACTTAAACGTCGGGCTAACTCAAACACGGCGTGTAACTCGGCAGATTTTGCCGGACCAATGCCGCTAATGCTACATAGCTCGTTGGTGGTGACGCGAGCTAATTGCGGCAGGTTGGAAAATTTGTGCAGTAACAGCCGTCCCTGATCTACGGCGCTGGTTTTAGAACCGGCATCACCGGTGCGCAAAATAAGCGCCAATAGTTCGGCGTCGCTCAGAGCTTCAGCTCCCCGCTCCAATAGTTTTTCCCGTGGGCGATCCCCTTCCGGCCAGTCTTTAATGCGGTACATTCGCTCCATCGTCTAAAGATACATCTTCAATTGAGCATAAAGGATAAAGCCCATGAATGCGGTGGCCATCCAGCACGAGAGGATATCGGTACTTTTGTGTGGCGGCTCTTCGCTCATTGTAGCTGTTTCTTCGCTGATCACCTCGGTGGGCAGGTCGGAGAGCAGGGAGTTTACCATTGTGGGGAACTTGGAATAGGCGTTAGAAAAAATAAGGAAATCATCCCCGGCGCACAGGGTGACAAACACCCTCTTTTTGACCTGAATGGTGTCAACGCTGGAAATATCGGTGAGTTTGATGCGCTTACTGCGTAAAAACTTGCGCATCAATATCGATTCGCTGTCGATAGTGGTGCGCCGAAACAGGCATTCAACAAACAGAATAAGTACTGGAAGGATAATTATCCCCAGAATAATCGTTTTTGCCACCGGTTGCTTGAAAATGATGCAACTCGCTAGCAGGGCGACAATTTCAACGGCTAGTAATCCCAGCGGGAGAAGGAATGCTTTGCGGATACGGAAACTCATTGCGAACTCCATTTAACTATAATGATGGATGGTAAAACAATGTGAAGATGCTCACAATAGACCTGATTGCTGTTGCTGTCAATTTTTGCATCAGATGGATGTCAGATTAAAACAGTATATCCAAAGTATCTTGCACCGTGCGCACCGCTTGCAGGGTCAATCCCGGTGGTGCTTCCAGATTTTTGATGTTACCCGCTGGCAGGATGCAGCGCTCAAACCCCAAACGTGCCGCCTCCTGAATGCGTAATTCCGGGCGGGATACGGCGCGAATTTCCCCTGCCAGACCAACTTCGCCAAAGACGACGGTGCGCCGTGGCACGGTTTTATTTAAATGGCTGGAGGCTAGTGCAGCCAGTATCCCCAAATCCGCTGCTGGTTCGTCGATTTTAACGCCACCGGCTACATTCACAAAAATATCGTGGCTCAGCAGCGACATCCCCGCCTTTTTATCCAACACTGCCACCAACAGGGACACTCGATTGTGATCAATCCCCATGGCGGTGCGCCGGGCGGTGCCGTAGGGGGCGCTGGATACCAGCGCCTGTAATTCGACCAGAATGGGACGACTGCCCTCCATGGAGGTGATGACAATGCTGCCCGGGGAATCTTCCGCCCGTTCGGCCAGAAAGATTTCCGAAGGATTTTTCACTTCGCGCAGACCGATATCACTCATTTCAAAAACGCCGATTTCATTGGTGGAGCCGAAGCGATTTTTGACGGCGCGTAAGATACGGTACGGGTGACCGGGATCGCCCTCAAAATAGAGGACGGTATCGACCATGTGTTCTAAAACACGCGGCCCGGCAATGCTGCCATCCTTGGTTACGTGGCCGACGATAAAGGTTGGCAGCCCTGTTTGTTTGGCCAATTGCATCAATTGAGCAGCGCAGTCACGCACTTGACTTACGCTTCCGGCAGCCGATTCGATCTGGTCGGTAAAGATGGTCTGGATCGAGTCTATCACCAGAAAGTCGGGGGATAGCTCAGCGACCTTTGTCAAGATTGCTTCTAATGCGGTTTCCGCCAATAAAAATAACTGTTGTGGTTGTACCTTGAGGCGCTCAGCACGCAGCTTAACCTGCAGACACGACTCCTCTGCTGTCACATATAGAGCTTTTTTTTGCTGCGATAATTGGGCAATGGCTTGCAGGAGCAGGGTCGATTTGCCAATCCCCGGATCACCGCCAATTAAGATAAAAGAGCCGGGGACAATGCCACCGCCCAACACCCGATCAAACTCACAAATACCGCATTGCTCGCGCTTGTCCGTACTGGAGGAGATGTCCTCCAAGCGCAGAGCTTGAGTTGTAGGCTGGGTCTTGGAGCGTTGCGTTTTAGCCTTCCCCGTAGGGACAACCTCCTCGGAAAAACAGTTCCATTGCTGGCAATCGGGGCATTTGCCCATCCATTTGGGGCTTTGGTAGCCACATTGGGAGCAGGTGTAGATGCTTTTTGTTTTTCGTTGTGCCATAATTTTAAAATCTTGTGTTAGGGGAGATATATGTTGATTAGACACTATTCTCGCGGGATGATTAACTAGGGACACTCCCCAGATTAATCTTGCTTCCCATTCTCTATTTTATTTAACGTGCCCTGAGTGATCCGCATTATCGAGCTTTTTTATGTAGAAAAATACTCCCAAAAACTTACGACCTCAATATCTTTTACTTTTTCATTTTGATTGTAGGTGATGATATATTTTTCATCGAGATGAAAGGGGAGTTTTAGGATACCATTCATTTCTCTAGCTCTGTTTTGCTCATTTAGCTCATAACATACTTGTATCGCAATGATTCTTTCATCTTTTTTGACGATAAAATCACATTCAGTCTCTTTGTTATAAAAATAGATGTCATAACCTCTTTTTTGTAATTCGCTAAATACAAGATTTTCAAGAAGTTTTCCATAATTTGAACTAAAAGAATACCCTAAGCTCATAAAGCCATTGTCACTTAAGTAGAGTTTCTTTTTATTATTTATTTGTTCCTTTAAGGAATATGAAAATAGTTTTAATTCACTAAACAGGTAACATTCTTCTAACGTAGCAATATAATCTTTTACTGATCTATCATTTATTTTAACAGCTTTAGATAATGAAGAGTATGAATGTAAAGATGTTAGATTCGTCAAACAATAAAAGCTTAAATCCTTAAAGCCTCGGATGTCTCTGATTTGATTATTTGAAACACAATCTTTTAATAAAATCGTATCATAATAACTGCTGAGCAGTTCTCTTTTTAAATCATCTTCCATCTGGTAAATTTCAACAAAGGAACCATGTTGCATCATGTCATCTAGTATTTTTAAAACTTTTGGTAATTGTTTATTTAGTTCTAAAAAGCTATTTATATTATTGATGTGAAGTATCTCTTTAAAGCTAAGTGGATAAATTTGCGTAGAGAGATATCGTCCCGTTAATAGCGTTGCAAATTCCCCTTTTAAAAGTGAAGAGTTTGAACCAGTTATAAATATTTTTTGAAACTCCTCACTGTCATATACACTTTTGACATAGGTTTCCCAACCTACGATAGCTTGTACTTCATCTAAAAAAAGATATTTTATCTCTTTTTGAGTCAGTTTTTTTGCTGTTTGAATTATTTCATAGAAACTTGTGGGATCATTTGAATATTTGGTGAAAAAAGGGTCATCCAAGTTGATATAAAGTATTTCGTGTGGATCAATATTTTTTGCAAGGTAATTTATCATCAATTTAAAAAGTGATGATTTGCCGCTTTGTCTAATCCCTTGTAATACCTGAATATGTTTTGTTTTTAGATTGTTTACAAGTTTTGTAAAAATATCCCTCTGAAATAAAGAGGAATACTCTTGCTTCCAATGTTTGTTCTGAGATATTATTGATTTTTTCATACTATAATCCTAGATATATTAAAATATCACGCATTATAGTATGTAAAACTTGGTTTGTATACATTGTTTTTGCAACTACCCAGATTACTACTTTTAAAGCATGGGGGACGAAGCATGGGGACATTCTTTATAAGATAGTAAGTAACAATTTTAGAGTAGCCAACCAGGGCACGATAGTTCAAAATTCCTTCTCACGTCATTTTGTGTATCATTATCGCTAAATAGAGTATAGTTTTTCGGTTGCACTTGGGGTGTTTCTAGCATAATATGCGATAAAGATAACCTTAATGGTCTTATTTGATAGTCGTTTAGTTGCCACAAAAAGGGATATAAATACGATGTTAGCGCCAAGAGTGATTCGCTTATTAGAAGATATTATCGGTTCTGCTCATGTGACCACCGATGCCACCGACATGTTGTGTTACTCCTACGATGCGACTCAGCAGACATTTTTGCCGGACGCCGTCGTTTTTCCTGAAAATGCCGAACAGATTGCCCTGATTATGAAGATGGCCAATGTGGAAAATATTCCGGTATTTCCCCGTGGTGCAGGCAGCGGTTTTTCCGGTGGTAGTTTGCCGACCAAGGGCGGTATCGTACTGGTTACTAGCCGCATGGATCGTATTATTAAGATTGATGAGGATAACCTGATCGCCACCGTTGAACCCGGTGTGGTTACCGAGCAGTTTCAACAAGCGGTGGAAAAGGTTGGCTTATTTTATCCGCCAGACCCCGCTTCGCTTAAGTTCAGTACTTTGGGCGGTAACGCTGCCGAATGTGCCGGAGGCCCACGCTGTGTCAAGTATGGCGTGACCAAGGATTATATCCTTGGTTTAGAGGTAGTGACGCCGCAGGGGGATATCATCCGTACCGGCGGCGCTACCATGAAAGGGGTGGTTGGCTACGATCTGACCAAGCTGATGGTGGGTAGCGAAGGGACGTTGGGGATAATGACTCAACTGATTATCAAGTTACTGCCGCTGCCGGAAGCGAAAAAAACTATGTTGATCATGTTTGATTCTATCGATGGTGCCGCGCAGGCGGTTTCGGCGATTATTCGGGGTAAAATTATCCCCACCACTTTGGAGTTTATGGACGCTGCCACCATCGAATGTGTGCGTAAGGCTACCGATTTAGATCTCCCCGAGCAAGCTCAGGCGGTGCTGATTGTCGAGGTCGATGGTGACGGCGATATGATCGACAGCCAGGCGACGAAAATTCTGGATATTGTTCAGCCGTTAGGGGTCGTCGCTACGCAGGTTGCCACCACGGCGGCAGAGAGTGAAGAGATATGGAAGGTGCGCCGCAGCGTTTCAGCCAGCTTGCGTAATGTGAACCCCGATAAGTTCAATGAAGATATCTGTGTGCCGCGTAGTCTGGTGCCGGAGATGATCCGTAAGGTTAACGCCATTGGCAAAAAATATACCATTCCCATTGTCAATTTCGGTCATGCCGGAGATGGCAACATCCATGTCAATATCATGATCGACAGCAAGGTTACCGGGGAATCTGAAAAAGCGGAAAACGCTATTAAAGAGGTGTTTACCGCAGCATTGGAACTCGGTGGCACCATGAGTGGTGAGCACGGTGTCGGCAATACCAAGGCACCTTATATCCCCATGGAACTGGATCCGGCTGCTGTTGCCTATATGAAAACCATTAAGCAGGCTCTCGACCCTAAGAATGTGTTGAATCCGGGCAAGATTTTACTCGAAGACATCCCCACGGGGACAGGTCAGGTGGGGTAATCAAGACGATGG
The DNA here is from genome assembly GCA_034722515.1 of Thermodesulfobacteriota bacterium. Lineage (GTDB taxonomy): Bacteria > Desulfobacterota > Desulfuromonadia > Desulfuromonadales > Desulfuromonadaceae > Desulfuromonas. The sequence goes on from JAYEOA010000123.1 coordinate 17,233, forward strand.
GTAATCATAAAACACTGGAAGATTTTCGCGCAGAGATCGATAAATGTGTTAAATGCGGGGCTTGTCAGGCACAGTGTGCGGTGTATAAAACCCTGAAAAGGGAATCGACGGTAGCGCGTGGCAAGGTGGCCATTGCCGAGGCGTTGCTGGATAAAGATCTGCCCCTTGGGGATCGTTTTGTTCTCGATATGTCGCAGTGCTTGCTGTGCGGTTCATGCTATGACAAGTGCCCAAATCTGGTGCCGACGGATGAAATTGTGATGGCGGCGCGGCGTGAAATTGCCCAGCGCAAGGGATTAACCACCTTTGGCAAAGCATTGACTGCCGTGGTTAAACGACCCAAGTTGATGGATGTGTTGGTGAAAAGCGGTAGTCGCTTTGGCGGCTTGTTGTTTAAACAGATCCCCGATCACAGTGGTCTACGCTTGCGCTTTCCCATCCCCTACATTGCCAAAGAGCGCAGTATTCCCGAATTTGCCACCACTCCATTTCGCCAGCGTTATCCCGATCCGATTCCCGGCGATGCCGGTAAGCCACTGCTGGCATTCTTTAGCGGTTGTATGATCAATTACACCTATCCAGAAGTTGGAGAGGCGTTGGTCAAGGTGTTGCGTTTTATGGGTTATCCATTGGTTATTCCCCAAAACCAAGGTTGTTGCGGTCTACCAGCTTTAGCTGCCGGTGATGAGGGGACAGTGGATCAACTAGCCGATGCCAACGTCAACGCCTTTGCCGGGGAAGGTGCTGATGCAGCAGATATTATCGTCACCGCTTGCGCTTCCTGCTATGCCGGGGTAGGTAAACATTATCGCGGTATGGGTGGCGACTATCAACAGATGGGTGATAAAGTTGTCGATGTCCTCAAGTTTTTGGTGGATAATGGTTTGCTGGAAAAACTGACGCAACTGGAACCGTGTGACGAAAAAAAACGGGTCACTTATCATGACCCCTGTCATCTGCGTACCCAGGGGATTACTGCACAGCCACGGGCGATTCTCAAGGCGTTGCCCAATGTCGAATTTATCGAGATGGAGGGAGCTGATCGTTGTTGCGGTCTCGGTGGCACCTTTTCCGTCTACCATTATGATACCAGCCGGAAAATTGGTTCGCGCAAGGCCGATGGCATTGCTGCCAGTAACGCCGACATCGTCGCTTCGGCGTGCCCTGGTTGCATGATGCAACTACAGGATTCGATCAATCATGCCGAGTTGCCTCAACGGGTGACTCATGTATTGCAATTAGTGGCCGATTGTTTACCTAATTAGTTTGATTTGTTAATTTATCGTAACTGTTTAGTACGTCACGCTAGTTATAATTTTTCTTAGGAGGAAGCTGTGAATAAAATCTTGTTTTTGAGCTGTATATTGTTGAGTACGGTGTTGGCAACTAACGTAATGGCGGTACCGAAGGGGAAGACGCTTACTTTCGATAAGGCACGGATGGGTACAGTCACCTTCGATGGTACACAGCACAACGGTATTGCCAAGGGCTGTCGTGAATGTCACAACCCCCAATTGTTTCCAAAAATGAAACAGGGGACGGTGATTATTAAGATGAAAAATATTTATGCTGGTGAACAGTGCGGATTTTGCCATAATGGTCAACGCGCCTTCAAAGCCAAGGGTAACTGCAAACGTTGCCATAAAAAGTAGAGAGAAATAAATAACGTATCCAAGAAGCAGGTTAGCCGCAGGCTGACCTGCTTCTTTTTTTTCGAGGAGAACAACGGTTCATGGTCAAAGCGTTAGGTATATTTTCGGGCGGGTTAGACAGTATTCTCGCTGCAGAATTGTTACGTCGTCAAAAAATTGAAGTTCATTGCATCTGTTTCGTCACCCCTTTTTTTGATGCAGAAAAAGCTGAGCAGGCGGCAAAACTCTACGATATTCCCCTTCAAGTGAAAAATATTGGTAGTGAGCATTTGGCGATGTTGAAAAATCCACGCTATGGCTATGGGAAAAATATGAATCCGTGTATCGATTGCCATGCCCAGATGTTTGCCATTGCCGGACAGGTGATGGAGGAGCAGGGGTACGATTTTCTATTCTCGGGCGAGGTTATGGGGCAGCGACCCAAAAGTCAGGTTCAATCAGCCCTGATGTCGGTAAATAAGGCGTCGGGGCAGGCGGGGAGAATCCTGCGCCCATTAAGCGCCAAGTTGTTGCCCACAACAGCCATGGAAGAAGATGGTCTCGTTGACCGGGAACAACTGCAGGATTTTCAGGGGCGGTCACGTAAACCGCAGGAGCAACTGGCAAAAGAGCTGGGAATCAGCGAATATCCCTCTTCCGGTGGTGGTTGTGCGCTTACCGAAAACTCCTTTTCAGCTCGGTTAAGGGATTTGTTTGAGCATCAACCGCAGTGTACGGTGGTCGACGTTGAGTTGCTTAAACTCGGACGTCCGTTTCGCCTGTCACCGCAAGCCAAATTAACTCTAGGGCGTAATCGATCCAACAACGAAGCACTAAAACGTGTTGCCTTTGATGTCGGTGATGGCGCTTATCTGCTGCGTAGTTGCAATTTTTCCGGCCCACTCGGAGTGGTAAGTGGGGATCCGCAGCTTGATGATTTAACCACAGCCGCAGCTATTGTTGCCTCTTATGGTAAAGGTGGTAAGGAATCGCTGGTTGAGGTATTGGTGATCCACGGTGGTAAAGAACAGGTGCTCACTGTCGCTCCCATGGATAGGGAACAGTCACGTGTGATTCAGTTGTGATGGCGTCGCAAAAACTCACCAACTGTTGCGCCATTACAGAACCAGTCGTAATTATCTCGCTGCTTCGATGTACGTATTAGACGTTGCATGCAACGTCTCTACAGAGACAATCACGCGCTTTGCATTTGGCGCTTTTTGCTTAGCCATCTGATTTTTTTACTTTCTGCGAAAGCATTAGTTGTAGAGGATATGATTAGAAAATTGGGAAGAGTTGTTTTGAAAAGGGTTCGTCGTTTTGACGAACCCTTTTTCTATTAAGACAATAACATCATGAGTTGCTAGCTTGTTGCTTGCCACAAGCCATGCAAGTTGCAGTAGGCTCGCGCCGTTACTTTGCTTGCCGTGATGGAAAAACATGCCTTAGGTGCAGCTCCCGGCTTAAGGAAGGCACGATGGCTGACGTCATCGGCAATAATCTCGATCCACTCGATGAAGTGCTCATCCTGCATCGGGTGGGCAACGCTACCGACGGAAACGGTGATATTGTCATCACAAATATCCAGTACTGGTACATGTTTTTCCTGAGCAGCGTCGGTGCTGTTTCCGGCTAGTAACCCCATGTTTTTACCACAGCAAACCAGCGCACCCACTCCCGAGTGCAATACCTCAACGATGTTGCCGCAGATGCTACATTTGTAAATTTCTTGTTGAGCAGTCATATATCCTCCTATTTTTTTTTAGATGACTTCCAGTTTAACAACATGCACACTGTTTGCAACATTGTTTATGATTTATCTGATTATCTATGCGTTCGCGGCTTAAAACAAATAGCGTAAGATTGATACTAATCAGGATATTTTATATCTTTCTTGTTTTGTTTATAGGAGAAAACGCCATGAGTGATTTTCGTTCCGAAACCGATTCCATGGGAGCCGTCGAGGTTGCCATGGATTGTTACTGGGGAGCACAGACACAACGTTCTATTGAAAACTTTCCCATCGGTGTCGGTCGTTTCCGCTGGCAACGTCCGATGATAAAGGCTTTAGGCGTGCTGAAAAAATCGGCGGCATTGGCCAATGCCGAATTGGGTGAGTTGCCGACGCAGCTAGCCGAATTGGTTACCAAGGCTGCCGATGAGGTGATTGCAGGGCTCCTAGACGATCATTTTCCGCTGGTGGTGTTTCAGACCGGTTCCGGCACCCAGTCCAACATGAATGCTAATGAGGTGATCTCCAATCGTGCCATTGAACTGGCCGAAGGTGTTCTCGGTTCGAAATTTCCGGTTCATCCCAACGATCACGTCAACTGTGGGCAGTCCTCCAACGATACCTTTCCAACGGCGATGCATATCGCTGTGGTGGAACAGTTGCAGCAACAACTGTTGCCAGCTATTGCGCTACTGCGGGCGACACTCGTGGACAAAGCACAACAGTATCGCGACTTGGTTAAGGTGGGACGTACCCATTTGCAGGATGCGACCCCCATCACCTTGGGGCAGGAGATCAGCGCCTGGATCGCTCAGATCGATTTTGGCGTTGCTGCACTGAAACAAGCGTTGCCCGGTTTGTACGATCTGGCCATTGGCGGCACCGCTGTGGGCACGGGACTCAACGCTCATCCTCAGTTTGGCGACCGGACGGCGGCACACATTGCTGAGATCACCGGTCAACCGTTTTGCAGTGCCAGCAACAAATTTTTTGCCCTGTCGGCTCATGATGCACTGGTGCAGGTGTCCGCCGCCATGCGTACCTTGGCTGGTGGGCTGATGAAAATGGCCAACGATGTGCGCTGGTTGGCCAGTGGCCCTCGCTGCGGCATTGGTGAGCTGTTGCTTCCCGAAAATGAGCCGGGCTCCTCGATCATGCCCGGCAAGGTTAATCCAACCCAGTGCGAAGCCCTGACCATGGTGTGTGTACAGGTGTTTGGCAACGATGCCGCTGTTGCTTTCGCTGGAACTCAGGGAAACTTTCAGCTTAATGTCTACAAGCCGGTGATGGTGCATAACGTACTGGAAAGTTGCGAGCTATTGGCCGATGCCTGCCGCTCCTTCAACGATCACTGTGCCGTAGGGATCGAGGCTAATGAGGAGAAAGTCAAAGAAAATCTGGATAAAAACCTGATGCTGGTTACCGCCTTGAATCGCCATATCGGTTATGATAAAGCGGCGAAAATTGCTAAAAAAGCCCATCACGAAGGATTAACCCTGCGTCAGTCGGCGTTGGCTTTAGGCTTTGTCAGTGAACAGGAGTTTGAGCAGTGGATTGTTCCGCTTGAAATGACGGATAATGGATGATTTGATGAAATTACCAAAAAAATGTAAATATTTGATAGCGATGTCGATATAGTCTGCCGGTGGTTAAAACCACCGTCTATACGACCTTTCCCCGTTGGGGGGAAATGATGTGGTATACGTTTTTGATTTTGAACCCGACAGGGTTCGTGTCATAAAGCCGGTGGTTTCAACCGCCGGTTATCTGAATCATACTGTTTTGGATCTGGCGCCAGAATGGGGAAGGGTTTTGCATGAGCAGATGAATTTCTTGCGGTGTGTAGACCAAAATGTCGACGGGAATCCCGAGATCGAACAGGTCGAAAAATTCCGCGCCGCGTTCTATGAATGCCACGTCTGTTTGTTTTACAATGATAACATCAATGTCGGACCAGTTGCTGCATTCACCGTTGGCTATCGACCCGAAGATAAATGCTTTTTCGATATCATGTTGCGCCAACTGTTTGCGCAGAAACGCAATAATTTCATCACGACTGAAATCAGTTGCGGAAACTGTGGGGCGGCTTGAGTGTAAAACCTTGGTGGGCATATCAATCGGCTTTTTCAATGCGATTTGCAATAGTCTGATAAATATCTCGTGCAGACTTAAGAGCCGATTCTGCCTGCTCCTGTGTCAGCATTTCAAATGGTGCCCCAGCCGGAAAGGCATCTGGGTAACGCGCACTTATATAGTATAAATCAAGCTGTTTTGCGTTTTGTTCCAGGATCCCGTTTTCTTCTAACTCTTTAATGATCAGGTAGAGGGAATGGGTTCTTATCGTGTCCAGACCTTTGAAGTGGCAATAGGCCTTTAAGGTTTTTTCCCCTGCCTGTTGAGAAATAAAGCAGGTCTGTGAATAGAACTTTCCTTCAAGTGAATGTGCAGCCCACTCTAGATCATTTTGTGCCTGGCGCAACCAATCCTGGTAACGGTTCATAATGCCTCCTTTGACAGTCATTATATCTTGACTCAGGTATGAATTCTATACACAAATAGATTACCGGTGGTAAAATGGCCGGCGGTTTCAACCAACGGTGGCGAATGGCAGAAAATATCTGTTGATAATGGCATAATTACAAGCACGTCCCCGTTTTCCATATCAGTCCTTACAGCCTGTCGGACTTAGCAAGAATCTACTGCGAAATCGTCTGATCGGTGCATATTCCCTCATGTTTTCGATAAATAGGCTCACTATTCGCTCTAAAATGTGCGAAAATCTGCCCTCGACCAGTCAATTTCTCGTTACGATTCGCCGAGCTCGACAGGCTGCTAGAGGTATTTTGTAGGCTTGATTTATCAGTAAATGGATGACATTATCTATAGCGAAATTGATAAAATATTAAATCATAATATGGAGTTAAAAAGTGCCAAAACGAAGATTGATTAGTTTTGATTGGGCTATAAAAAAGCTCTTACGGAGTAAGGCTAATTTTGAAATATTAGAAGGTTTTCTTAGTGTACTTCTAAAGGACGATATCCATATACTTGAAATCCTCGAAAGCGAAAGTAATAAAGAGGATAATAGGGATAAATTAAACCGTGTAGACCTCAAAGTAAAGAACCAGAAAGACGAAATTATTATTATCGAAGTTCAATATGAACGAGAATTTGATTACCTGCAAAGAATTATATTCGGTACATCAAAAGTAATAACGGAACATTTACATGAAAGTGATCCATACTCAGAAATAGTTAAAGTAATATCTGTCAACATTCTTTACTTTGATTTGGGTCAGGGAGAAGACTATGTTTACCATGGATCAACATCATTCAAAGGTCTTCACAATCAGGATTTGCTGGAACTGTCAGACGAACAACAAGAACTTTACAGCAAAATCCAAATTCATCAAATATTCCCCGAATACTACCTAATTAAAGTAAATAATTTTAACGATATAGCTAAAGATTCACTAGATGAATGGATATATTTTCTTAAAAATGAAGAAATAAAAGAGAATTTCAAAGCGAAAGGTCTCGTAAAAGCAAAACAAGAATTAGATATTTTAAAGCTTCCGGAGCAAGAGCGCCTTGCTTACGAAAAATACCAAGATAACCTTCATTATCAGGCGAGCATGGTTGAATCTTCTTACACAATCGGTGTAAAAAAAGGAGTTAAACAAGGCATTGAACAAGGCATTGAACAAGGCATTGAGCAAGGTACGATGAGAGGTGAAGAACAAAAAGCTATAAAAATTGCTAAAAACCTTTTAGCGCAAGGCAACTTTGACCAAGAAACCATTGCTGAAATGACAGAGTTAAGTGTTGAAGATGTGCAAAAAATGATCAAGGACTTATAGTCATGGGGGAGGCGTGACCGAAAGGCGGCAGGTAAGTCCCCCACCGCATTATCCACTGTAGAGGCAATTCATGAATTGCTTCTACGATTTGGTCTCATCGCTTATGCAAAATCGGCCTCCACATTCTTACAAAAGAAACTCTCAGTGGTTAAACCCACCGTCTATACGACCTTCCCCCGCCGGGGGAATAATGATGTGTACGTTTTTGGTTTGGGAACCCGATAGGGTGCGCGTCATAAAGCCGGTGGTTTTAACCACCGGTGACAAATGTCAGGACACATATTAGCCCTGAAGGGGCGATGTAGGCTTGATGTAGGGTGGCACTTCCCGCCGCAGATATAGTCAACAACTCAACTACGTTCCTTGCTCTACGCTACTTTACCTATTATGCAGCACGTAAAATTTCACCTTCACGGCGAGCAATTTCTATAATGGCACTCATATCATCATTGTCCCATTGTACCAAACCGCAAGGTATTGGCTCAATACGGATATCTACAGAAGCTGCAATATGCCAAAGCAAATTAAGTTTTTTACGCGTCTTAATATCATCAAACTGGGGAGAAACCACCAAAAGGTCAATATCACTCCATTCATGTCCTCCACCCTTAACTTGCGAACCAAAGACAACAATAAATTCCACTGAAATACCAGCTTTATTCACAGCTATTTGATAATCACGAACAGATTTCAAAACAGATTGTTCAAGCATGTCAGCATCTCTCCAATTCGTTCAAGGTAATCGTCAGCTTCAGATTGTGTCGGCAAAGGAACAAACAATTCAGGGTATCGACCCTCAATATTGAAGCTATTAACTTCTGCAAGTAAATTGCGATGTTGCAAATCAAATGAAAGTGACGCTTTTTTTGCTAACCTGAGTAGATTATGAATAGGTGGGGCGATATCTGCGTTAGTTCTACACACATGCCCCTTCAGAGTTTTTTCCAAAGCGAGATGAGCAAAAAACAAACCATGCCTAATTGTTCCACGCTCAACCAGATCGCATGCAACAGCCCAATCTTCGACCGCCCCAGCTCGCCAATGTTTAATTTGTTTATCAATATTTATCATAATGGTTATTCTAATAGATATTAGGACAAGATCAAGTGAATATTCATCGGTCCGTTATTGATCCGGTGGTATTGTCCGGTGGTTAAAACCACCGTCTATACGACCTTCCCCCGCCGGGGAAATAATGTGGTATACGTATTTTGATTTTGAACCCGACAGGGTTCGCGTCATAAAGCCGGTGGTTTCAATCACCGGTTGTAATTAATCTCATATATCACGTTGTGTTTAGCACCAAAGACCTTGAGCCGATGATTTTTCCATCGGTTCGTGAAGAGCTTTACCGCTATATCGGTGGTATTATTAAGAATGAAGGCGGTATATCACTACAGATCGGTGGTATGCCTGATCATCTTCATCTGGTTATCAAGCTTAAACCAACCCACGAATTGTCAAATATTATGCAGAAAATAAAAGGGAATAGCTCAAAATGGATCAATACGCAGGGGCAATTGAAAAATCGATTTTCCTAGCAAGATGGTTATGGTGCTTTCACTGTCAGCGAATCTCAAGTCCCTGTTGTGGTTCGGTATGTGAAAGAGCAGGAAAATCATCACCAGAAATATTCATTCAAAGAAGAGTTGACCCAGATTTTTGCACTCCATCGTGTGGAATATGATGAACGCTATCTTTGGACGTGATTTTCGCACCCAACGGTGGCGAATGGCAGAAAATATCTGTTGATAATGGCATAATTACAAGCACGTCCCCGTTTTCCATATCAGTCCTTACAGCCTGTCGGACTTAGCAAGAATCTACTGCGAAATCGTCTGATCGGTGCATATTCCCTCATGTTTTCGATAAATAGGCTCACTATTCGCTCTAAAATGTGCGAAAATCTGCCCTCGACCAGTCAATTTCTCGTTACGATTCGCCGAGCTCGACAGGCTGCTAGAGGTATTTTGTAGGCTTGATTTATCAGTAAATGGATGACATTATCTATAGCGAAATTGATAAAATATTAAATCATAATATGGAGTTAAAAAGTGCCAAAACGAAGATTGATTAGTTTTGATTGGGCTATAAAAAAGCTCTTACGGAGTAAGGCTAATTTTGAAATATTAGAAGGTTTTCTTAGTGTACTTCTAAAGGACGATATCCATATACTTGAAATCCTCGAAAGCGAAAGTAATAAAGAGGATAATAGGGATAAATTAAACCGTGTAGACCTCAAAGTAAAGAACCAGAAAGACGAAATTATTATTATCGAAGTTCAATATGAACGAGAATTTGATTACCTGCAAAGAATTATATTCGGTACATCAAAAGTAATAACGGAACATTTACATGAAAGTGATCCATACTCAGAAATAGTTAAAGTAATATCTGTCAACATTCTTTACTTTGATTTGGGTCAGGGAGAAGACTATGTTTACCATGGATCAACATCATTCAAAGGTCTTCACAATCAGGATTTGCTGGAACTGTCAGACGAACAACAAGAACTTTACAGCAAAATCCAAATTCATCAAATATTCCCCGAATACTACCTAATTAAAGTAAATAATTTTAACGATATAGCTAAAGATTCACTAGATGAATGGATATATTTTCTTAAAAATGAAGAAATAAAAGAGAATTTCAAAGCGAAAGGTCTCGTAAAAGCAAAACAAGAATTAGATATTTTAAAGCTTCCGGAGCAAGAGCGCCTTGCTTACGAAAAATACCAAGATAACCTTCATTATCAGGCGAGCATGGTTGAATCTTCTTACACAATCGGTGTAAAAAAAGGAGTTAAACAAGGCATTGAACAAGGCATTGAACAAGGCATTGAGCAAGGTACGATGAGAGGTGAAGAACAAAAAGCTATAAAAATTGCTAAAAACCTTTTAGCGCAAGGCAACTTTGACCAAGAAACCATTGCTGAAATGACAGAGTTAAGTGTTGAAGATGTGCAAAAAATGATCAAGGACTTATAGTCATGGGGGAGGCGTGACCGAAAGGCGGCAGGTAAGTCCCCCACCGCATTATCCACTGTAGAGGCAATTCATGAATTGCTTCTACGATTTGGTCTCATCGCTTATGCAAAATCGGCCTCCACATTCTTACAAAAGAAACTCTCAGTGGTTAAACCCACCGTCTATACGACCTTCCCCCGCCGGGGGAATAATGATGTGTACGTTTTTGGTTTGGGAACCCGATAGGGTGCGCGTCATAAAGCCGGTGGTTTTAACCACCGGTGACAAATGTCAGAAAACATATCAGTCCTGAAGGGGCGATGTAGGTTTCCTTAGGGGGCTTTGCGTTCCTGCTTTCAATTTTAACATTAGAATAATGGACAGCAGTTAATCGGGTAGGTACTATTGCACCCTTGGTCGTTAGATAGTTAGAATTATAGAATTCTTGCTTGAGCTGATGGGGGGCTGCTGAACATGGGAAAGCATGAGACCGGATTTACACTTATGGAATTATTGATCGTAATTGCTATATTGCTTATTGGAGCGTCTATAGCAATTCCCGATATTATAACAATGGGTAAACGTGACGGGGTGAAAGCGGAAGTTCGTGATTTAAAAAACCTTTTCTTTCTTGCCCGTATGGAAGCTGTAAAACTGAACAAATCGGTAACAGTTGTATTTAATCAAGCCGGTTACGACTATATGGTTTTTGAGGATGAAAACGATTCATGTGAATACGATGCCGGTGATGAGCAAATTATCAGTAAGGGTAATTTTTCATATGCCAAGTTAGATACTGCCAACTCCGGTGGCGACGGTTTGAGCTTTGTTGCCAACGATAATGGTAAACCGGCGTTGCGTTGGGATACAAAGGGCTTACCCCAGCGCAATGGAACTGGTTTTGGTGCCGGAACCGCATATTTGCAAGGGTTTGGTGCAAAGCATAAGGTAATTGTTTCCAAGACCGGCAATATTCGTATTACCTCCTATTGACACTATCTAAAGATTGTAATATTTGCACTGTAATGCATTTTTTGCACACCACCCAAGCTGTAACCGACTAAAATCACATCAAAAAACACATGGCATAAAAACTGTAGTATTATTGTAGCCAAATGCATACATAAGGAGTTTTTATGCAAACACTTAACAACAAAGGGTTCACCCTGATTGAGTTACTGATTGTCATCGCCATTTTTGCCATTGGTACAGCAATTGCGATTCCCAACATTATGGATATGGGGCGCAGAAATCAGGTTAAGACCGAAGCGCGGCAATTGAAAGATCAACTGGCACGGGCGCAGGCAACGGCCATTGAACAAAACACACCAATTGTTATTATCTTTGGAGCTAACAGTTACCAGATCATTGAAGAAACAGTTACCGATAATTGTGCTCTTGATGTTGGTGAAGTGAACAAAACGGTCAACCTCTCTTCATCTAATTTGAGCATACCTGCAATTGCACCTAGTTTTACTGATTCTTTAATTCAGTGGGACACCCGCGGTTATCCAAGGGATAAAAATGGTGTGATAGACGATGGAGTCATAAAACTTACGGGAGATGGTGTCATCCTTGATGTAAATATAAGTCTGGCTGGCAATATTAACATTACTCGACCTTGAAAGGGGTTCACATGAAAAACAACTCCGGTTTCACCCTGATTGAGGTGCTTATAGCCATGGTGGTATCGCTGGTTATTATGGGCGGGGCATACACCTTTTTCAACACGCAGCAGCGCCAAACAGTTATTCAAACCAATGTCAGTGATGCACAGCAGACGTTACGTGCGGCTATGGATTTTATGTCAAGGGATGTGCGCATGGCTGGGTATGACCCTGACGACGCAGGAACCTTTAGCATCGATAGTATTGACGATGTTAATGGGATGAGTGCTATCACGTTCACTTGGGATAATCCTAATGGCCCAACAAGTAGTAGCTATTCACTTTCAACAGTTAATGGTTCTACTGTGGCTCCAAACTCCCGCGCATTGATGTTTAACACTGGTAGTGGTAACGAACCGCTAGCTGGATATATTACTGCCCTTGGTCTCGCCTATGCCTACGATAACAATGATGATGGAGAACTTGATCGTGATGTTAATGGAAATATTATCTGGGCTGTTGATAACGGTGGGACATGGCTTTATTTAGATGACAATGATGACGGTCAAATAACCTTAGATGACGATGGAAATGGGAATGGCGTTCTTGACGATGGAGATTCAGGTCCCAGTGTTACACTTGATACTATCCGCGCCGTCCGTATCTGGATGCTGGCGCAATCGCAAGCACCCGATCCAAAGTATACCGACACCAAAACTTATGTCGTCGGTCCGCACGTTGTAACACCCAACAATAACTTTCGCCACCGCCTGTTGGAACGCACAGTACTGTGCCGCAATATGGGATTATAAACTATGAGAAAACTATCAATTAACAATCAGCAGGGATTCTCACTCATCGAAGCGATGATCGCTATGGTTATTTTAAG
>JAYEOA010000124.1:0-11866 GCA_034722515.1 Thermodesulfobacteriota bacterium
ACAGATCGAAACATTTTTAAACCCGAACACACACAAGCCCTTAAAGGAGGCAACCATGAAAACAAAACTGATTTTAATCGCTCTACTCACTCTCACCTGTGCCGGAACCGCCATAGCCACTGACCAATATCAGTACACCGGCAAGGGCACCGTAACCTTCGATCACAAGACCCATGGCGAAAAGATGGATTGTGCTGCTTGCCATGGTGAGGCAACACCGGTCAAAATTGCTATTGAGAACAAAAAACAGGGTCACGCTCAATGCCTGGTCTGTCACAAGACCGAAAAAAAACAAGGCAACAAGGCCGCACCTACTAGATGCAGTGCATGTCATGTAAAATAACTTACCATCTTCCCGCCTGAGGCTGCTGCGCTCAGGCGGGAATCAACAAGCTGCCAATAAAAAACTACCTCATTCGTTGGTTCGCAGCTCCGATCATTCGCGCTGTGAAGCCGACTCATACACAATTAAACGCAAAAAAGGGTCGCTTCAAATGAAGTGACCCTTTTTAGTGTAGCTACTGTAACTACTTAACTATCGACTAGATGTCGCAACGCTTGTAAACAGCGTCAAACTCACCCAATTCATCGAACTGCAGGTAGTTGTAAACCTCTTCTTTACATGGAGAGATTTTCTCCTTGTAAATAGCAAGGTACTCAGCAGGAGTAGGCAGCTCGCCTTTAAGAGCGACAACCGCACCCAACTCAGCACCACCGAGGTAAACCTGCGCTCCGTTACCAATGCGATCATTGAAGTTACGCGTAGAGGTGGAGAACATGTTGACACCATCGGGAACACGGGCTTGGTTACCCATGCACAGGGAGCAACCCGGTGTTTCGATACGCGCACCAACCTGGTTGAAAATGGCAAAGAGAGCCTCGTCCTTCAGCTTAGCCTGATCCATACGGGTTGGAGGGCAGATCCAAACGCGATCATTGGGATTAAATTTGTTACCTTCCCAGATCTTCGCCGCGGCACGGAAGTGCCCGATGTTGGTCATACAGGAACCGAGGAAGATATCCTGAATTTTGGTGCCCTGAATTTCGGACAACAGCTTGACATCATCAGGATCGTTAGGGCAAGCCAGAATCGGCTCAGTGATCTCAGCCAGATCGATATCAATAACAGCAGCATAATCGACATCTTTATCAGCCTTGAGCAACTTAGGATCTTTCATCCACTCGTTAACCTCATCAATCCGCTTTTGCAGGGTCGGTGCATGGGCGTAGCCATCGTTGATCATGCTTTCCATCAGCGCAACGTTGGAGCGCAAATAGGCACAAACTGAATCTTCGGATAACTGGATGCAACCGGCAGCAGCACTACGCTCGGCAGCAGCATCAGTCAGCTCATAAGCTTCCTCGACAGACAGATTAGGCAGACCTTCCATCTCCAAAATACGACCATTGAAGATGTTTACCTTGTTCTTCTTGGGTACAGTCAAATGACCCTGCTTGATGGCCCAGTAAGGGATGGCATTAACCGCATCACGCAGGGTAATACCTTCGTTAAGCTCACCTTTAAAGCGTACCAGAACAGACTCAGGCATATCCAGAGGCATGAAACCGAGAGCACCGGCAAAAGCGATGAGACCGCTGCCCGCCGGGAAGCTGACACCGATGGGGAAACGGGTATGGGAGTCACCACCTGTACCAACGGTATCGGGCAACAACAAACGGTTCAACCAGCTATGAATAACACCATCACCGGGATTAAGTGCCACACCTTCACGCTCAGAGATAAACGCTGGCAGGGTGTTGTGCATCTTGACATCAGCCGGCTTGGGATAAGCGGCAGTGTGACAGAACGACTGCATGAACATAGGAGATTGGAACTTGAGGCATGCCAACTCCTTGATCTCGTCAGCGGTCATGGGACCGGTGGTATCCTGAGAACCAACGGTGGTCATCTTAGGCTCACAAGCAGTGCCGGGGAGAACGCCATCGACGCCACAGGCTTTACCAACCATCTTTTGTGCCAACGAGAACTGTTGACCGGCCTTCACTTCAGGATTGTTCGCCTCGATGAACATGGTCGGTGCAGGCTTGCCCAATGCAACACAAGCACACTCAGTCAATTTGCGCCCGATGATCAGAGGAGTACGACCTCCGGCACGAAACTCATCTCTGACTGTACTGGGAGCAATGTCAAAGCTAGACAGCTCTTTGCCATCAGCATCAGTGACTTTACCCGCCTTGGTATCAATAGTGATCACATCACCGCTGTTGAATTTATCTACATTCATACGCAGGGGCAATGCACCGGAATCCTGAGCGGTATTGAAGAAAATAGGAGCAATAACTTCACCGATAATAATACCTGAGCGCCGCTTGTTAGGCACGGCAGGGATATCCTCTCCAATGTGCCACAGCACCGAGTTACACGCCGATTTGCGGGAAGAACCGGTACCGACAACATCACCGACAAAAGCAACCTGACTACCTTCGGCACGCCACTTGGCGATCTGAGCATTTCCTTCGGGGAACATGCTCTTACCCATTGCCAAAGAGTGTAGTGGAATGTCTGGACGACTCCAGGCATCACCGGCTGGAGAGAAATCATCAGTATTGATCTCGCCGTCTACCTTGTAGACCTTAACGGTAATGGTCTCAGCCAATTCCGGCTTAGAAGTGAACCACTCGGCCGCAGCCCACGACTCAATAACCTTTGTAGCCGCTGCATTACCGGCTTTGCGCAATGCATCTACATCATCAAAGGCATCATAGATAAGAACCATACCACACAGAGCGGTTACCGCTTCATCAGCTAGCTCAGCATCTTCAAGGGCGCCAATCAGTGGTTGGATATTGTAACCACCCATCATGGAACCGAGAATCTGAACCGCTTCAACTTTATTTACCAGAGGTGAAGAAACCTCACCCTTAACAATTTGACCCAAGAAAGCTGCCTTTACTTCTGCTGCAGGATCAACACCTGGGGAAATGCGCTCTTTAAGCAGGTTAAGCAGAAATGCTTCCTTGCCTGCGGGGGGATTTACCAGCAGTTCACATAGACCTTTGGCTTGCTCGGGATTGAGAGGCAGCGCAGGGATACCCTGTGCATTTCTCTCTGCTTCATGTTGCAGATACGCTTCGATCATTCTTGATTCTCCTCGAATATGTTTATGGTTCAGCGGTGACAACCGGTATCGAACTGATATTTAACAACCTTTGTTCGCATGCCAGCCCATTAAATTCAATCTGTACACTGTATACGATTTAAGCCGGAATTGTCAACTACGCCCCCTCTTTTTTCAACTCCAGCTCTTCCCAGCGATCGTAACACTGGTGTAACTGTTGTTCGATCAAGGAAAAGCGCTGTCCCATCTCAGTGAGCTGTTCCATACTGCTATTTTCGGGCTGTGACAAGCTCTTTTCTAACGATTGCTGCTGAGCCTCCAACTGTTCAATTTCAGTTTCTAACGCCTGCAACTCATTTTTCTCCTTAAAGCTCAAACCACTACGCAGCCGCACCGCCGGGCGAGGCGATACGTTCTTTTCCACCAGAGCAACGCTAATGCTGGTAGCCTCGGCATCAGCTTCAGCCGCCAACTGCCGTTGGCGACACATATCGCTAAAATTGCCAGCATAGCAGGTCGCCTGCTTATAACCATCGAATACCAAAATAGAGGTGGCAATACGGTCGAGCAAGTAACGATCATGGGTGACGATGAGCACACAACCGCCAAAATCGATCAACGCCTGCTCCAACACCTGCAATGTTTGAATATCCAGATCGTTGGTCGGCTCATCCAGTATCAGCAGATTCGCCCCTCGCAACATCAATAATGCCAACAACAATCGCGCCCGCTCGCCACCGGACAGAGTTGACACCGGCTTGCGCTGCTCGGCATGATCAAACAAAAAATCCTCCAGATAACCCGTCTTATGCCGCTTCACCCCAGCAACAGTGACCCACTCCCCTGCGCCTAAAACCTCGGCGACCGAAACCTCAGGGTCGAGACCGCTACGCTGCTGATCGATATAGCCGATATGGGTTTTACGCCCCACGGTGATCGTTCCACCGGCAAGAGGAACCTCCCCGAGTACCGTTTTGAGCAGTGTCGATTTACCACTCCCGTTTGGTCCGAGAATGCCAAGGCGTTCACCGGGACGCATCATCAGCGAAAGATCATCTATCAAACGCAGATCACCAGCCTGTAATGAAACCTTATCCAATTCAAGAATGGTTCCACCCAGTTTTTGTTCACCACTAAATTGCAGGGTTAAATCGCCGCGCTGCGGTTCTTTCTTTTGCTCCTGTAATTTGCCAACGCGATCAATACGTGCTTTTTGCTTGGTCGTTCGAGCCTTGGCGCCGCGCAGCAACCACGCTTCCTCGCGGCGTAACAGATTGGACAAACGACTTTGCTTGGTTTGATCTACCTCAAGTTGCTGCTGTTTCAACTCAAGATACTGGCTGTAGTTGCCGGCAAAGATCCTGAACTGTCCATCGTCAAGCTCAAACATCCGCCCCACAACCCGATCAAGAAAATAGCGATCATGAGTCACCAGAATCACCGCCCCCGGATAACGGATCAGCTCCTCCTCCAACCAGCGAATACTTTCAGCATCAAGATGGTTGGTTGGCTCATCAAGGAGCAACAGATCGGGCTGATTGAGCAACACTCCCGCCAAGGCTACCCGCTTGCGCTGCCCACCCGAAAGCTGTCCAATCGGCTGGTGCATATCCACCACCCCTAACCGGCTGCACAGATCGGCAATACGATGATCGATATTCCACACCCGATGCCTGTCGAACCACTCCTGAAGCTGTTGCTGTTCGTGCAATAAAGCCTCGGCACCTCCTGCATCAATATCAGCTGCATCGGCATTCTCCAACGCCAGACAAACCTCATCATAGCGCTGTTTGCGACCATACACCTGCGCTAACGAGCGCTGGAGAAACTGCTCTGCTGTCAACGTGCCATCAAGTTCCGGCTGCTGGGCAAGATAGACAACCGACGCTTGGCGTTTTTTGGTCACGCATCCACCATCGGCATCATCTAAGCCAACAAGGATCTTGAGCAAGGTCGATTTACCACAGCCATTACGCCCGATCAGCCCAACCTTCTCTTTTTCATCAACAGCAAAGGCAACCTGCGTCAAAATTTGACGCGATCCATAATGTTTTTCCAGTCCGGTAACATCAATTACATTCATATATTTGCAAAGTCCTCATATTGTGGTAATTATCAAATTCTTAGGTAACGACTTAAGGTATATATAAAATTCTTTCGCAAGAGCGTGAGTCACTATCAACCATCAACTATCCATTATTAACTACTTAAAATATGCCCCGATCATCAAACGTAACCATAAGCCATAAAATAACCCGCATTGTCATGTTGACCTGCACCGTTGCCATCCTGATTACGCTGGCAGTGGCGGTGTATATTCAGGGAACCACTTTTCGCAACAGCATGATCGACAAGATGACCACACTGGCTGAAATCATTGGCGCCAACAGTCAAGAGAGCCTCGACCTACGCATGAAATATCGTGCAACACCAATTCTGGCAACATTAAAAACAGAGCCAACCATTCAAGCCGCCTATCTGTTTAACGCCGGCAACAAAACATTTGCTCAATATTTAAATCGCCGGCACACCACGTTTGCTCAGGAGTTAGAACAGAATGCCTTTGAGTTAAAATACCTCAAACTAGCGGCCGAGCAAAAAAAACCGCTCCATTTCTTCACCACTAGCCAGTTATGTGTTTACTCGCCGATTTTCCATGATGGCAAATATATCGGCGGAGTCTATTTACAAGCAAGCCAAGATAATTTACTCAGAAATTTACTTTGGTTTACCATTGCAGCGTTAATCATGTTTGGTATCACCTTAACCCTTGCCCTTCTTATGACCCTGCGCCTTAAAAAACTCATCACCATGCCTCTGCAACAACTGGTCGTTCGAATGAAAACTGTCACCGATGAAAAAGTATACACCGTGGAACAACTACCCCACGTCGATAACAATATCATTGAAATTGTCGAGCTTCTCTCCGGGTTCAACGAAATGCTACAACAGATAAACCAGCGGAAGATTGCCCTGCAACAGCATAGTCATAAACTTGAATCTCAGGTTCAGGAACGCACTAACGATTTACAACAAAGCTATCAAGACCTGCAAGCAACGGTGAACGAATTAAATATCGCTCGAAATAATGCCCTTGATGCAAGTGCGGCGAAATCACGTTTTCTCGCCAACATGAGCCACGAAATACGTAC
This sequence comes from Thermodesulfobacteriota bacterium, assembly GCA_034722515.1. Lineage (GTDB taxonomy): Bacteria > Desulfobacterota > Desulfuromonadia > Desulfuromonadales > Desulfuromonadaceae > Desulfuromonas. The sequence goes on from JAYEOA010000124.1 coordinate 6,233, forward strand.
CCCGATGATCGGAGTACTAGGGATGGCAGAATTGCTGCTCAAAAGCAGCGAGAACAACGCCCAGAAAGAACTGGCTCGTACCATTCACACCTCCGGTGAAACGTTGATGGATCTACTTAATGACCTGTTGGACATCTCCAAAATCGAAGCGGGAAAACTTGAGCTGGAAATCGCTCCATTCAATCCCCTTGAGTTGATGGAGCAGTCCGTAAGCATGCTTGCTAACACTGCGACAAACAAAGGATTGGAACACAGCACGACCTCGGCACCAAACCTGCCAACAACACTCCATGGAGATGCGGGACGCCTACGCCAGATCATCTTGAATCTGCTTTCCAATGCCATCAAATTTACCGAAATAGGGCGCATCCATGTTTCGTTAGACGCTGAAACAAAAGCTAACAACAATGTTCATTTGAAGCTCAGCGTATGCGATAGTGGCATTGGTATGAGTAATCAACAAAAAAAGAAAATTTTCGCTGCATTTACTCAGGCCGATAGTTCGACTACACGCAAATATGGCGGCACCGGATTGGGGCTGACCATAGTCAAACAACTAACAGAGTTGATGGGTGGGCAAATTGATGTTCGTGATCAAGTTCCGCAGGGGACATGTTTCACTATTGAGATACCGCTAACTAAAGGAGATAATGCTCAAGGGCAGCTACCTGAGCCAACAACCACACAGCCAACCGACATGCAAGAAACAATAGTCACACCATCCAGTTCAGATAAACATATTTTACTGGCCGAAGACAATTCGACCAATCAACGACTAGTACAGCTCATCCTTGAACAGTCAGGCTACCAATTGACTATCGTCAGTAATGGTCAACAAGCAATTGAAGCCATGGAAAAACACCATTTTGATCTAATCTTTATGGACTGTCAAATGCCAATAATGAATGGCTACACGGCGACAAAAATCATTCGTCAAGCGAGCACTGTCCCCATTATTGCCATGACAGCCCACGCAGGTAGCGACAATATTGAGCAATGTTACGCAGCAGGAATGGACGACTACCTGTGTAAACCATACCGGCAAAAACAACTGTTGCAAATAATAGAGCAATTTTTGACAAAACAATCTAGCCATCACACCGGGGGGGGAATAGATGGGTAACCGGTTAAAACAACCGTTTGCAACGTATGGAATCCTTCTCGCTGTCATTCTCTATGGTGCTATTTTAGCAGTACTGCTAATTTGGGTTAAACAACTAACCCCGACCGAGCCTGCTACAATCACCCGTATTGACCTCAATAATAAGGATGACGAACTGATCCTCAGCGGACACCACCTCCCCCCCGCCTTGTCCGCAGTCATTACGCCAAACATCCAGCGACAAGAAACAACTGTCAACAAAACGTTCACTTGGGGAAAAGTATTTGATCTAGCAGTCCAAAACAACCATTTATGGATCGCCAACGGAGTCAACGGGCTGCTGTCGTACAATCTTGCCCAGCCGACCAATCCCCTATTGGAAGGAGTACTCCATTTCGATGGCAGAGCATGGAAAGTTGCCCTCAACAACGATAATGCCTTTGTTGCCGGGGGAACATCGGGAATGTTTGGTGTCGATATATCTGACCCGACACAACCAAAACTTGCATTCACAAAATATTGCAACAAAATCATTCTCGATGTTGCAGCCACCAATGATTATGCCATTGCCGTTGCAGCAAAAAGCGGCATTACAATATTAGACACAGCGCAAATGGCACACCCTAAAGAGATCGCCGCCATTGCTTTGGAAGGAACGCTGCTCAACATTTCGTTACACCATAACATTGCGTATATTCTGGGAATTAAAAAACGTCGAGGGATTCTACACGTAATTGATTTACACAACCCTTGCCAACCGGAAAAATTAGCCACACTACAGCTACCGTCGCCATGCTGGGATAGCATCGTTATCGGCTCAAAACTTGTAGTCGCCATGGGACGAAAGGGGATGTACACCATCGATATCAACAACCCGGCAATGCCGCTCTTTTCTCCCCAACAAATCGATCAAATCGAAGCCTACGGTCTGTCCATTAGCGGCAACGACCTCTTGGTTACTAGCAAATCACCACATATTTACCACTACAGAAACAACAACGGTCACTTAAACCACCTAAAAACCTTTTATACATTGCATCAGTGCCAAAGCAGCGCCATATACAAAAACTATCTTGTAGCAAATATTGGCATTCAAGGTTTTTCCATCATCGACTCAAACAAAACAGGTGAGACCATTGCCGCAGTTATGGAAGAAACATCCACAAACCACCGGCATGGACAAATTTTATCCCGCCACGGAACCACCTGCATCAGCTCACGATCATCGCTACGGCTATTGCAAGCAACAGCGAATGGCAATTTAAAGCAGTACACAAGTGTACACTTTAACAGCAAAATAAATACCCTTACAATGGATCAACGATTTGCCTACGTTGCTTTAACCAACCAGGAACTCCATATCGTCACCCTGAATCCAACAGCTCAACAACGGGTAATATCCATCAGTAAGTGGCCACATACAATCCACCACCTTGTCGCACAAGATGACCATCTGTACATCGGCCTGAGAGACACAGGTCTATTTGTTCTCGACCCGGACAACATCAACCAAACACAGGTCAGCGAAAAACCCTTAATTGCAACAGCACATACCGCAATAGCAATTAAAAAATCACTACTATATATGACTACAAAACCCAACGGATTTAACGTATACCGAATCAACAAAGACAGCAAACCTATACTAATTGGCAAACTTAGCTACCCGCTAGCCACACAGGGTACCTCACTGGCAACAGACTTAGCCATCCATGATGGATATGCGTTTATCTCTAATGGTAATTACGGGATTTTAAGTATCGACATCAGCAATCCAAAGCAACCAAGAGTTGGTGATTCTCTCGATCTTTCAGATTATTGTAGCAAGATTAAAATACTTGATAACCATGCCTATGTCACCCTGAACTATAAAAAAATAGTAATAATCGACATCAGCGCCCCGGAAAAGATGAAAATCGTCTGCGAACTCCCTACAACCAGCGCAATTAGCACCAACAACAAAAAGCTCCTCAAACTATCCAAGAAAGGTGTGTCGATCTCTAATCCGGTTAAACCGCTACCTATTATACAACAGAACAACACATCAATGCGACTCAATCTGCCATCGGTAACGCATGAAGGCTATTACGATTTGCAACTGGCAGTGGAGCAACAACTAACGACCCACAGCGACCTGCTCCATTATTCACCACAACAAGGTTGGAGCATGACACGAACTTTTGAAAATCAACAGAATGACGATTAAATCACGCCCCCCGTAGGAACGGCTTCCACATTATCAATTATCAATTATTTAAGAGCGGCTTCCAAGCCGCAAAGAGGTAGTCGCATCTCCGAACATTCGCGCTAAAAACTATAATCCACCCCAACCCACAATTGGCGTCCCATCTCATATTCCCCATCAGCACCGGCATACAATTTACGATTAAACACGTTGGTAACATCGGCAGAAATCGTCAGCGTTTGTATGCCGGTCAACGGATACTCCCACTCCAGTTTCCAGTCGAAGGTGGTAGCACTGGGGCAGGAAACATCAGCATAAATATCGATTTTCTCACCATCGGGCAACACATAGTTATCTCTGGTATCTGTTATCGCCTCGTAACCACTACGATAGCGGATGATATTGGTAAAGGAAAAACCATACGGCATGGATACACTATAGATCAAGTTGGCACTCCATTCGCGGTTATAGTCGGAGCGGGGTAAATTGATGAGATATGTCGTATGATCGTTATACCAAACCAATTCTTCCAGATCATCAAGTTCTAACATATCATCATAATCTTCGTTACTTGACTGGCTATCCTGCCAGGTGGCATCGACAAACAAGTAGTGCTTGTCCCATTGCCGCTCCCACGACGCAGTCACTTCCTTATGACGACTTTCGCCGTTATTGTTCCATTCGGAATAGGTATAACCATTCTCATCACGATCCAAAACCTCTTTACCCAACTGGTTTTCACCGTTACGATCAATATAGGCAAGAGTTAAACGTCCCCTCAACAGATCCTGCTCCAACCCCACACTCCATTCATCAACGTAGGGTGTATCCAGATCGGACACCCGCTGCAGCGCAAATCTGGTTCGTTTCTTTTCAACCCATGGTGTAAGGGTATTATCCCCATTCAACGAACGAGACCAGCGCGAAGTTGGCTGTTTCTCCTCATTCAGGGCAAGGGTCAAAAACGTTTTTCCATAATAACGGTTAGCACCGGCACTAAAAATTGTTGCACCATCGGCAAACACATCATAAAAGACAACACTGCGAGCCGCATAATCGGTGTTTTTGCTAAAATCGTTGTAACCTATATGGATTCCCGGTCGCAGTGACAGGCGTCCCCAGTTCAAGGTGTCCTCTAAATATAGATCAATAAACGAAATTTCGGCATCAGCTTCGTCCTCAGGATAAACAACCTTACTATACGCATACTGTTCGTCAGCGATGCAAAACACACTGTCACCATCACATACAACTTGATCACTGATCTTCCACGCACTATTCGAAGCCTTTGAGCGGCTATAATCAGCAACGCTGCGCTCCAGCGTTAACCCATTTTTCCATTCATGCACAATCCCCAGTAGCGTAAATGGGGTCCATGCAAAATGACCGGCAGCCGTTATACTTTTCTGCTCAGTTTCAACATCACCAAAACCACCTTTGCGGCTGTACCTTTCGCCCCAATCCGCCGACGGTGTCACTTGATAATTAAAATAATTATCTGGCGATTGGCGGCTATTCTCACTATTACGAACGCCTAAAACAAACTCCGCATTAGCGAATGAAAACTGGTGTTCCAAATTAGCCGACACACTCCAGCCACCACCTTGTACAGTATAGTTGCTATCCTTAACATCATCACGAAAATACTCCCCCTCATAAGGAGTTGACAAATAGCTTAAGCGCAGTGTTGTCCTGTTTGTCGGACGATAAAGATATTTAACAAACAAATTCTCCATATCTCGATACTGATTGTGCTTTTCATCGAAGTTCCACAGTGGAATTTGAGAATAGGTTCTCGAATAGGACAGCAACACTCCCATGTTTTCCGTCAGGGGCACATCGACGCTGCCATTAGCATAATACTTGCGAAACTCTGGTTGGCGATCAGCATCCTCAGAATAGGTAAAATCCTCTTCCCCATCCTTATCAACATGAAAACTGGCCCACTGTGACCGGGTTGTTCGTCCACTAATCTGACCGGAAAAAACATCGCCAGGATCGCGCGTAAGGGCATCAACCACGCCACCGGAAAAACCACTGTAGCGTGCTGAGATATTACTGCGATAAATTGAGATAGTGTCAATAAGAGAGGTATCGAGAAATAGCTCTTGAGAATGACCCGGAACCATGGTCGAACTGGAAGGATTGCTTGCCGTCGGATCAAGCAGGCTATTATTACCCAATCCGTCAATCATAAAATTATTATCGTAAACCCGCCCACCGGAGATCGATATTTCAGCGGGAAGGATCTCACCACCGGTCAACGACGAGTTATCCACCTCACTAAACTGAATCCCCGGCAATACCTTGAACAGATCGGTGATCGCCCCATCGCCCTGCGGCAACG
>JAYEOA010000124.1:11966-28639 GCA_034722515.1 Thermodesulfobacteriota bacterium
ATCGCCCTGATCACCTCCCTGCTTGGCGGCACCCGCATCCAATGTTCCGGTCCCACAGCCCCCATGAGTGCCGTCAGCGCGGTAGTGGTTGCCTACGCCTTCGAGCACACCGTGACCGACGTTATCGGAGTCAATGCAAATCAATTCGTCAACAGCGTATTTCTCCTCAGCGCAATACTACTGCTCATCATGGCTATCTTCCGTATGGGTCGCTTTATAGCTTTTGTTCCCAATGTAGTGATCTCCGGTTTTATGAGTGGCATCGCCCTGTTGATATGGATCAGTCAAGTTCAGTCTATTTTTGGTCTAGGCGGGCATCACGCCCTGACGGGAGCCATCTGGCAAAATGTGTTCATTGCTACTACAACCGTCATCCTTATTTTCACCCTCGGACCACTGATGCGCCGCATCATCGGACCACTAGCCCACTATCTCCCCCCGACCCTGCTGGCGATCGTCGCCGTGACCTGCTTAACGCTAGGCATGGATCTTGATATTGAGCGCATTCAACTCAGCGGCAGCCTCGGCAGTTGGCACGACGCCACAGCGTTGTTTCACAATCAAATCCCCACCAGTTTCTCGCTTGATTTATTATTCAAAGCGTTCCCGTTTGCCCTGCAACTGGCGCTACTGTGCTATTTAGACACCCTGCTTACGTCGCTGGTTGTTGATAGAATGGGCGGAGAAACAACTCGGCAAAATCGTGAACTCGCAGCTCAAGGCATTGCCAACAGTGCCATCGCCTTTATCGGTGGCATTCCCGGCGCACAGGCAACCATCCGCTCGGTGTTAATGTTGAAAGAAAAAGCATCATTGCGTCTGGCCGGAATCATGGTGGGAATATTTGTTTTACTGGAGATCATCCTGTTTCAGGATTTACTAAATCAGATCCCTAAAGCAGTATTCGTTGGTGTGCTAATCAAGGTGGGCTACGATGTCTTCGATTTTAAACCATTACAAATATACCTAGCCGAATTCATGCATCAGCGCCACGATCTACTGCACAATTTTTTCAGCCGACATGATGATGAAGCGATCTTTGTCACCAACCGTGAATTATTGATGATTGCCGGAACGGCCTCGATCACCGTATTCATTAACCTAAATGTTGCCGTTGCTGCCTTCACGCTGTTTTTTTATCTACACAACAAGATTCTCTTTCACCACAATCCAATGCGTGATTTAACACCAACAGAGGAAACAGAAGCGTTCGACATACATCATTCACCGGATGAATAATAAAAAAAACAGTAACAACTCAGCACCGCGTTAATGGATTACCTTAGTTGCATTAACGCCTTATTGAGTGCCCCCTTCATCACTTCTTCCAATGAAGGATGATAAACAGGCATCTGCAGTATTTCAGCAACAGTCATACCGTGTTCAATTGCCAACACCAGAGTGTGACCCATATGTTCGGCACCTCGACCAAATATTTCCGCCCCCAGAAGTGTACCGCTGTCCTTATCTGCATAAACCTGAATCGTCCCTCGATGATCGTTATAGATCTCGTGACGAGGACCACTACTCATGCGGGCGCGACCGACAATAATCTGTTCCGGATCAAGACTGCTATACGCCGCACCAACGGAAGCCATCTGCGGATCGGTAAAATAGATTCCTAACTCAGGTGTTCGCTTGCCCTCTTTTCTAACCGGAAAACTTATGGCGCTGTCTGCGGCAATGCGACCTTCGATAAAGGCTTCATGCCACAGGGACAAATCTTCGGTAGCATCACCGGAAATAAACACCGGAGAATCGCCACACTGCATCGTCAGCGGATCGTAGTGTGGCAAACCTCTGGCATCAAGAGACAGACCGGCATTTTCCACATTCATGTCACGTAAATTTGAAATTCTACCACTGGACAGCAACACCCGCTCATAGGTTCTGGTGATAGTTTCTCCATCTGCGCTGAGATAAGTCAGTTCGTAACCATCAGCAACCTTGACGGCATGAGTGAAATCACCCCGGGGGATAATATTCAACTCCTGTTGTAATGTTTGCATCACTTCACGCTTCATATCAGGATTGGTAAACGATCCAATTCGACCGCTGTGACCGTAAAGGGTGGTTTCCACTCCGAGGCGATGAAACGCCTGCCCAAGCTCCAATGCAATTACTCCAAGGCCAACAACTGCAAGCGATCTAGGTAAGTTGTCAAGTTCAAAAATGGTGTCGCTGGTATCAAGTTCGTGACGCAAAGGTTCAAAAACCGGCAGAACATATGGGGTAGAACCACAGGCGATGATCACCTTATCGGCTTTAACCCGTAACTTACCATCAACATCAATGGTGTGCTGATCAACAAATGTCGCCTTGCCCTCAACCTTGAATTGTTCCTTAATGGAATTTACATATTTCAGCACCCCACCGACAAACTTTTCAGCTCTATCCTGTTTTATCCGCTCGAAAATGCGCTTGCCATTGACGTTATAGCTGCCGTCGATGCCACAATACCCACCTTCATCAATAGCGTGTGCCAAATCGGCAGCGGCAATCAACATTTTACTTGGCATACAACCGACACGGGCACAAGTGGTTCCATAAGGACCATGCTGAACCAGCAATACACTATCGGTTTGTTTGCGTATCCGGCTGAAAGCTCCCAGCCCGGCAGTGCCAACACCAAGAATAACGTATTCAACTTCACGTACTTCCATTACTATCTCCATTCTTGTAAACTTATTAGAGCATGGCTGATATTCTCCAACACGATAAAAACGCCACGACCATCATCGAAAAAAAACTGAACAAATTTTGCTTGCCCAAATATTCAAAGCTACCACCAACAGACAAGCTCTCTCAAGCAAATAGTTAAAAAACAAAAAGAGCTAAACCAGCAAGATACTGATTTAGCTCTTTTATTATGGTACCCGAGACGAGAATCGAACTCGTACAGGCCGAAGCCCGAGGGATTTTAAGTCCCTTGCGTCTACCAGTTCCGCCACCCGGGCAAATTCTGAGGCTAGTTTTAATTCATTCGCAAGCTTGTGTCAAATAAAAACAGCCTTTTATGCTGAATACTATTGGCAATTAAAATCAACAAAATTGATTTTAGGCATTTCTGATAAATATTCGTAAGTAACACACAGTTTAAAAAACAGCCTTAACCCCTCCAAATGGTGATCATCGAGTCGGTAAGAGATCGACTGCCAGTAGTCAACAAGTTGCTTAGTATTGATCCAATCTCTTTGGCGAGTTTGCGCCGCCAGCACATCAAGATTACCAAATGCCATTTGGTGCGATGCAATTAACTGCTGTTGTAATTGATTCAACTCTTCTGTCAGCGTTGCAAAAGCCTTGCGCCGCACTATCCACAAAGCAAAAACGAAAGGAAGCCCCGTATGATGACGCCAGAGCTCAGCTAAATCATATTGAAACCTTTGACCGGCATCTTCGGCATTGGCTACCATCAAGGCGCGATCACCAATCAACAATACCGGTTCTCCCTGCTGCAACAGCACTTCAACAGGCTGCTGCGGAACCAAACACGAAACCTGATCCCAACCGTAAAACTCGCTCAACAAAACTTTTAATAAATTGACAGAGGTCGCCGATTCACCGGTAAGATAGATACGTCGCCCTTTGAGTTGCTCGATAGGAATAGGGCTAAAAAGAAAGACACTTTTAACAGCATGCAGCGCACTAATTGAGAGCCCGGGCAACAACAAGTAGTCCTGATAACTACGAGCATATTCAAAGGAGGAGGATGGACTTACATCCAGCTGACCCTGTGCTAGCATTTTGTTTAGCACAGATGGAACTCCCTTGACGATAGTACCGTTAAAACCGCATTCCTTTAAATAATGGAAGAACGGTACACAATTGAGATAGTCAATATGTCCAATCTTTAATTGCATAATAATCCACTATAACGACAAAGAGCGGAGACACTGCCCCCGCTCTTTGTTATTTGGTTTTCCGCAACATTCTCAACGAAAAAACTATAATTTTACCCGATCAAGAAATCCAGTATCAATATTGTTTTCGATAAACTCCTTGTTATTCATCATCTTCTGGTGAAATGGAATGGTGGTCTTGATCCCTTCAATAATATATTCATCCAAAGCTCGATCCATGCGCTTGATCGCCTCTTCACGGGTATCGGCATGAACGATAAGTTTGGCAATCATCGAATCGTAATGAGGCAGCACCTTGTATTGATCATAAACTGCACTATCGACCCTTACACCCAGCCCACCGGGGGGATGGTAGCCATCGATCAAACCGGGACAAGGAGTGAACTTTTCTGGATCTTCCGCATTAATCCGACACTCAATAGCATGTCCATGAATCTTGATATCATCTTGAGTGAAACGTAATGGCTCTCCGGCAGCAGACATGATCTGTTCCTTGATAATATCGACTCCGGTGATCATTTCAGTAACCGGATGCTCCACCTGAACGCGAGTGTTCATCTCCATAAAAAAGAAATCATTATTGGCATCGAGCAAAAACTCAATTGTGCCCACGCTAGAATAGTTAACCGCTTTTGCAGCATCAACGGCACAATCACACATTTTCTTCCGCACATCGGCTGGCAATGCTACGCAGGGAGCCTCTTCCAGAAGCTTCTGGTGGCGTCGCTGGATAGAACAATCACGCTCACCAAGATGGATGACATGACCATGCTTGTCAGCCAAAATCTGAATTTCAACGTGACGCGGACGCTCACAATATTTTTCGATATAAACTTCGGGATTACCAAAGCCGGACTGCGCTTCTGAACGAGCAGCAGCAAAAGCATTGGGTAACGATGTTGGCGAGTGGACGATCTTCATCCCTCGGCCACCGCCGCCTGCCGTGGCTTTGATAATTACTGGATAACCAATTTCACCGGCAATACGCACCGCCTCATCGGCAGTTTGCACGCCATCTTTGGTGCCGGGTAAAATCGGCACTCCGGCAGCGATAACTGTTTGACGAGCACTGATTTTATCACCCATCAAACGCATATTTTCAGCGGTAGGACCAATAAACGTCAAGCCACAATTTTCACATATTTCCGCAAATTCAGCATTTTCGGATAAAAATCCGTAACCGGGGTGAATAGCATCAGCATCAGTTACCTCAGCAGCACTAATAATAGCTTTAATATTGAGGTAACTATCTGCACTAAGGGCCGGTCCGATACAAACGCTTTGATCCGCTAATTTCACATGTAAAGCTTCACTATCGACATCAGAATGAACCGCAACCGTTTTAATCCCCAGTTCTTTACATGCTCGCAGAATCCGCAGAGCAATTTCACCGCGATTAGCAATGACAACCTTGTGTATCATAATCTCTCCAGAATTTGGATCAACGGCATCTAAAAAACACCGCCGAAATTACAGCATCGCAATTACAGCTTTTCTACGAGAAACAAGGCATCACCAAACTCGACAGGTTGCGCATTGCTCTTAACAAATTCAATAATTTTACATTTGAAATCTGCTTCTATCTCATTCATCATCTTCATTGCTTCAACAATGCAAAGCGTTTGACCAGCCTCAACAACATCACCTACCTTAACATATGGATCAGATTCCGGTGAAGGAGCCGCATAAAAAGTACCAACCATCGGTGAACTTACGGTGTCATATTGATCATTGATTACTGCAGCAGCAGACGTATCTCCACCTGCGACAGCAACCGGGGCAGCCGTAGATGGTACTGCATAAGCAGGAGCTGCTACTTGATGAACAATCTCCTGCTCTTTCCCACGCTTAATGATAATCCTCTGGTCTTCTGTTTCCATCTCAAATTCTGTGATATCGGTATTTGTCACAACCTTAATCAATGTCTTAATGTCTTTAATATCCATCAGATTTCTCCACTTCCATTGTTGAGAAGACTGCTTCAGCAGCCACGGTCACGCATGTGCGTGCCTCAAATTAATTTACAACTTTTTCAAAATTAAATACAAGTAGTTACGTTACGATCACCGCCTGATAACACTTTGGGCACTGCGTTAAACAGCGATACCCATCAACAGACAGTAAAACAGTATCCTCAATTCTGACGCCGCCTACTCCCGGAACATAAATCCCCGGCTCAATGGTAAAAACCATCCCCGCAGCCAATATCACTTCGGAACGCGGCGAAAGAGTGGGGGACTCATGCACCTCCAACCCTACCCCATGTCCTAAGCCATGGCCAAAATACTTACCATAACCTTGGTTTTCAATATACTGCCGGGCTACTTGATCGACATCTTTAGCTGGAATTGAAACCTCAATGACATCTAAGGCGAGATCATGAGCCCGTAACACCACATCGTATATATTTCGCAATTGATCAGAGATGTTACCAACTCCAAATGTCACGGTTTCATCAGAATAATAACCATGACAACGAGTGCCGAAATCGATGGTTACTAGTTCACCATTCTGAATCTCTTTGCTTGATGCAATACCATGAGGTAACGCTCCCCGCTCCCCAGACGCAACAATGAGATCAAACGCTTTATCCTCGCCACCAAGCCGACGTAACGTATACTCTAAGTCAAGTGCAACATCACGCTCGGTAACACCCGGCATAATACGTGGAAACACTTCCTTAAAAGCTGCGTAGTTTAACTGGGCAGCCTCTTCGAGAAAAGCAATTTCACTCTCATCTTTAACTTGGCGAAGAGCACTCAACTCATCATCAATGGGTTGAAATTGAACCAGGGCACAATCCCGTTCTAATTGACGAAACTGCTCAACACACAACACCCCTGCTTCAAAACCAACGTGTTTGACCATAAGCTTATCAAACTGCTGTTGAATGCAAGAGATTTTTTCTCGATATACACAAACTTCATCGGCACTAACTTCCAATTTTGCTTGAGCTGTATAACGCGAATCGGTCAAAAACAATACATGCTGTCCAGTAATAATCAGGGCACCATCAGAACCGGTAAATCCGCATAAATAGCGAAGATTCTCTCGCCCCTGTAGCAGGAAAGCATCTAAACACTTTCTGTGCAAAATCGATCGCACCTGACTAATCCGAGAACCTAACATAATATCACTTTTTCAGCGAGACTAAAAAAGACCCTATTACTGATTAATAGTGTCCAGTAAGCCATCCACAGCCATGAGATACCCCAAAGAACCAAACCCTGATATTTGCCCAATAGCAACAGGGGCAATAAAGGAATGATGACGAAATTCTTCCCGAGCATGTACGTTCGAAAGATGAACCTCAACGGTGGGAATGGCAACAGCAGAGATAGCATCACGCAATGCTACACTAGTATGAGTTAACCCAGCAGGATTAATCACGATTCCATCAATTTCATCGTAATAACCTTGGTGAATCCTATCAATAATGGCACCCTCGCTATTAGACTGAAAAAATTCAACTTGAAGAGAGGTCATCTTACTCAAAACGTACTCATCAATCTTCTTATTGACCCCGTCGAGTCTATCATCACCATAAATTCCTGGTTCACGTATCCCCAGCATATTGAGATTAGGGCCGTGTATAATTAGAATTTTCATTACTCTAACGCCGCCTTAAGTAGATGAGCATCTCGCTTAAGCAAGTAGCGCCCCTTTGCCGCACTACCATCGCGGGCAACAAGTAAAGCCACAAAATATTCCGGTGTTAACATAGTTAAAAGCGTTGTTAATTTTTCGCACGTTACTGCAATCTCTTCAAGTTCCCCTACAGAAAGGACTGAAGCCACATGGACGACCTCTTTGACAATTGTTGCAAATTCAACAACAACAGCCTGACCTCCATCATTTGGAGATGATATTACGCTAAAATGATCCACAGCAATGCCATCACACCCCATTAAAATTGCCGTTTGTCCACCCGGAGTTTGTTCGACTATTTTTTGCAAAATTGGCTTAAACATGTTTCCTCCTGCGATCAATTGCCTCAATCCAGCGCTTAAGATCTTCAAACATTAACGAGTCAGAGCTAGGAACAACACAATCTACACTCGAACCAGCTAAATCAGCAAGCCTTGATCGAAACAACTCATTATTCGGTTGTTGCTGCAATAAACTTTGATAAACATCAATAGCCTTCTCTTTCAAGCCCTGTTTTAAATATAGCTCAGCCATAGTAGCCGTCATCAACGGAACAGATTCACTATTGTCCCCATTTTCATCACCAGCGCTATTAAGTAGCTCATCCAACTGCTTCTCAAGCGCCTCAATATCATTATTTTGTGGATAAACTTCACGTATTTGGTCAAGACGACCTAGAGCGCGATCATAATGACATTGCTGAATGTCCAACCGCACCAAACCAACTAATGCTTGTTCATTGTTGTGATCATCTTGCAGCACCTGCTCATAGGTAGCGATGGCGTCATCATACTCATCAATCTTACCTAGCAAATCAGCAAGAAGTAATCGACCCGCTATATTATCTGGATTTTGCGCCACTCCACGCCTTGCAACATCCAGTGCTGCTTCGGTCAAGCCCAATGCAAGATAACATTGCGCCAAAGGAATAAAAATATCAGAAGTAGGATTCACATTGAATTGTGCCGAGTAATCCCTCACCTTAGCAAGCAAATGCTGTTCATCCAACGCAGTTTTCATTATCTAACACCTCAAGTTTGTGGCATCAAAACATCAATTGCAGCAAAACTTTCCTCAGGATGCAACAAAGAACGTATCTCATAGCCACCAATACCCCGATTGAACACCATGCGCAATACGCCATCCTGTACTTTTTTATCCCGTGACATCGCTTCAATATAACGCGACAAGTCAAATTGTGGCGGTTCAACAGGCAATCCACACTTTAACAATAAAGCAACCAAACGATCAACATCATTACCAGAGCATAGATCAATATACTTTGCTAGTTTTGCGGCAACCACCATACCGATGGCAACAGCTTCGCCATGCAACACGGTACCATAACCTGACAACTGTTCTACCGCGTGTCCGAATGTATGCCCATAGTTCAAAATAGCCCGTACAAAATGTTCGGTTTCATCCGCTTCGACAACACGGGCTTTTATCTGGCACGAACGAGTAATAGCGGCAATCAAGGCATCACGATCATAGTTTACCAATGCATCGATATTGGCTTCCAACCAAGAGAAAAATTCACCATTATATATCATCCCGTATTTTATTATTTCAGCAAAACCGGAAATAAAATTGCGTTTATCAAGTGAATCGAGTGTTTTCACATCGATCAACACATAGCGTGGTTGGTAAAACGCACCAATCATATTTTTACCGAGGGGATGGTTAATTGCCGTTTTCCCCCCCACTGAGCTATCAACCTGTGATAGCAATGTTGTCGGCACCTGCACAAAAGGAATACCGCGCAAAAATGTTGCCGCCGCATAACCGGCCATATCGCCAACAACACCACCACCAAGGGCAACAATTCCGCTACTGCGATCACACTTAAGTTCAATTAACTGAGTATAAATATCGTCAAGGGTCTGAGATGTTTTATATTCTTCACCATCTGCAACGACAATTGAATCTACGCCAAAACCAACGCCTGTTAAACTTCTTGTAACCACATCACCGTATAGAGGGTTAACCGTCGTATTAGTAATAATCACTATGCGCCGAGGAAAGCTCAAATCGAGCAACCGTTGCCCTAGTTTTTCTAAACAAGCATAGTCAACATCAATATCGTAACTTCGCTGCGCCAAACCTACTGTTAGTTTATTCATACTTAGCCCATATTCCCAATAACGACGTGTAAAACCGTGGATTGAAATTACTGCAAGAAGCACTCAATCAGAAAACCTCAACCCTTTCGACATGCTCACCAACTTGGGATTTACCTTTAATCCTTCTCGTTTTCTGTACCTTTACATCGAACATGTTACGTTTTCCATTGGAGATAAAATAAACGTCTACAACAACATGTTTGCCAGCAGGCACATCAACATAAAATTCTTTTTCATACTTACCTTTATCGGTTTGCTGATTTGTATATGCGTCGAAATAACCGGCTTTAAAAGAAACAATAATTTTCTTTCTTCCCGCTACGATATCACCTTCGTAAAACATATTATCACTATTTATTCGTAGCCGCTTTCCATCCAATGAGCACTTCTTTTTAACAGGATAGTAACCACTCCGACCAACATACCTATCAACCTTACGGGATGTTGTACTGGTTGATTGCGTATCACCTGAATAACTGGTGTCTCCCGAATAGTTGCTATCGCCAGAATAATCACCGCTGCCTGAATAGTTGCCACGCCCCGAACGACCGCCACTACCAGAATAATTGTCACTGCCAGTATAACTAACATCGTTAGAGGAACTACCTTCGCCAGAGTATTCCCCCGAATATTGTGACGTTGCTACACCTTCTCTATGCACATTACTCGTATTAGTAACACTTACTGTAGGATCTCTACTTTTTTCGTTATACGTACTACCTACATTAATTGCATTAATAATTAAATAAGCTCTGTTTTTGCTATTTGCGGCAAGGACATTATTGCGATAACTATTGGTTTCTTCATATTCAGAATAACGCTGTAAATCAAAATCATCTTTTTGATATGTTGAATCTTCGGTAAACAACAACGCTCGACTTTTTCTATCAAAAACATTCATCAAAATCTTCACACCATTATCGAAGCCAATTATCTTATGCACTTCAATTATAGAATCAAGATTTTTATCGTTCATTTCTACAATTTCAAACTGATTCGCTGATTCAAATTCCCGAGCTATGTAATCATCAATATATTGAGGAAACAATTGATCATCATAAGTATTATTAGTTTTTTTAAAGCTTATTTTGATGATCTTTTTTAATTTATAATCAAAATACTTTTCCGCAACAAACTGTTTTAACCTAAGTGATATCTCTGCAATAGCATCTGTCTTTTTTAACACATCAATTTTTTTTTTAACCACTACATTATTATTTGCTGGCACACACGACACCAACATAAAAACTAAAAAACTCAACATCAAACGTTTCAACATTTTCACCTCCAGTATACGTTATAAAGTATTGCAAAACCCTAACTACTGGGCACTAAATATTGTACAATGTTAACTCAGAAACAATTTTATCAACCACTTGTTTTGGAGTAAGATTATCGGTATGAACAACCACATCAGCTTGTTGATATAAAGGTAAACGATTTTGCCACAACTTGTATAAGTTTTCATCTGTTTTACTATTAGCCAATGGACGTTGTGACGTATCAACCAAGCGATCAACCAGAGTAGACCAATCAGCATGAAGATAAACAACCAGTCCAAGCTGTTGCATAATTTCACGGTTCTCGTCTCGACCAATAATGCCACCACCGGTTGCTACAACTGCACAACCATATTGATCCAGCTGCGACAATGCCATGGTTTCAAGATCACGAAATACATATTCACCCTGTTGGTCAAATATTTGAGAAATAGAACAGCCAGCCATTCCAACAACACATTCATCCAAATCAATAAACTCTGAATGGATTTTCTTCGCCAGTAAACGACCAACAGTCGTTTTACCAACCCCCATAAAACCAATCAAAAAAATATTTTGTTTTTCAAAAGAAGACATATAAAACCAACAAAAAAAGGACAGGGAAACCCTGTCCTTTTCTAGAACTAAATTAAAAGATCACTACTCTACAATTGAAGGGGTTATAAAAACAAGCAATTCACGTCTAGAACTGTTTGTTCTTGTTGATTTAAAAAGGTGCCCAAGCAGCGGTAAATCCTTTACAAAAGGGACTCCTTCATCTGTATTAGTTGTAGAATCTATATAAACTCCACCAATAACTGTTGTTTCCCCACTGTTAAGCATAAGTATTGTTTCAACCGATTTTTCATCAATACCAGTGCCATCACTATATGTTGCGCCAGGACGACTATTGGTAGCCTCTATCTCCAAGATTATAGACCCGTTAGGTTTTATTTCTGGCGTAACTGTTAACGACAAGGTTGCATCCTGAAATTCAGTCACAGGTCCATCATCAGAACTAGTCTTATAAGGAATTTGCACACCATCCGAAATTTCAGCCTCTTCCCCATCCAGAGTTAAGACCTTAGGTGAAGATACAATCCTTACCATATTCGAAGCTTCCAACGCCGCCAACTTCAGATCAAGAACAAAGTTATCAAACCCTAGGCGTCCAAATGTCAAATTAGTAGTCATTCCAGGGATACCAGTAGCCGCATCAGCAATAAACGAACCACCAAGTGATAAACCTCCATTATCCGCATGTTCAATACCGATACTACCAGTATCATCATTTAAATAACCCAGTCCCCAGTTTATACCCAAATCCAAACTGTCACCAGTACTCGCTTCAACAATTCGAGCTTCTATCATCACTTGTTTTTTTTGTTTATCAATTGTCTGAATCAACTCGGTTATTTGCTCTATATTGGACAGCGTATCCCTTATCATAACCTGTTTAGTACTAGGGACTGCCCAAACAGCACCCCGTTCAGATAAAAGACCAACAGCCACTGACCCCACATCATTCTTAGCTGATTCTTCTGTTGAGAATCCTCCACCCTTTTTGGTATTTTTTTCCTCTTTATTCGATTTTTCAGACGCTCCTGTTATAAAACCAACAACCTCGTCTAGCGCCATATGATTTATAGTAATAAATTCGATATGCAACTCTTCTAGCACCAGATGTTCCCGCTTAGCTTGTAATTTTGCAGTTTCAGCTGCTAATTTTGCACTCTCCATTGCTAGAAGTTTCTCAAGGGGAAGAATCTGAATTACATTGCCTTCTTCTTTTTTACCTAACTGACCTATTTCAAGAACTAAATCCAACGCTTGATCCCATGGAACATCTACCAATTTCAGAGAAATTCTCCCTTTAACACTGTCGGGAATAATCATATTTTTGTGTTCAATTTCACCTAAAAACAACATGACTTGGCGTAATTCAGCATTTTCAAAAACCATATTTACTAGTTCGCCAGTATATTGTTGTACTGTATCATCCGCAAAATTAATATCAGATTGAGGTGAATTAGTGTCGACAACTTCATCAGATCTCAGCGACTCAATTACCTGTGCCACGTGATCCTCATAGGCAATAACATCAGAACGTTTTTCTACACGATCAACAGGGATAACAACTGATCCAATTTTTTCGGCAGCAGCTTCAGCAAAGGGACCATCTACTACGCGAAAAACCAAATCGTTATTCGAAAGATTAACGTTATACTCAACAGCTCCCTTCATCCTTGCAGCAAACATAACTCGTCGTTCACCGGCAACTATAGTTGAATAAGGGGTGATTTGTAATACTGCACTGGGAAAAACAGAAGCATCGACGACTCGGCGTAATGAACGAGGGATAACAGCATCTTTTACACCAAAACGGATAATATCCCCATCAACACTCGGTGAAATAAGTTGTGCATCTGACGAAAGAGCAACCTTAAAGACTGAAACTCCATCATTGGCATCGAAATCGATACTTTCAACAGAAACTGGAGCACCTGACTCAATAGTTGATGCATCTACCGCTCCAACTGCAATCTTTGAATCAGCTGCGCCCCACGCAATAACCAGATTAGCGCCTTGCTGGACAACACGGGCATCAGGCAACAAGCCGTTAGCTGCATCAAAAACAAAGCGAGTTTTATCTGCATACAATCCAACGCGCATGCGGCTATAGCCGTCACTTATAGCAAATGATCGTTCGCTAAATTCAGGTAACGCATTCGCCAAATCGACAACTAATCGTGGGGGAGCTCCGAGTGTATACGTAGCAAACACCAATTCTTGTGAATCAGTGTTTAACACCACCTCAGTCGATCCGATTTCAACAGCTGAGACAGTTACCATATTTGATGTCGGCTGGGCGAAACAAATTCCAGTCAGACTCACAGTTGCCAGCAACAGTAGCGAACACATACCTAGCAGCTTATTCCGTACGATTGAAATCATTATTAGCACCCCTATTTCCCTTCCCCATGAGGGAGAGTTATCTTTTTCAATTCAGTCCTCACGCCGCCAGAAAAGTCACGAAAGCTCTCTTCTACGACAACCTCATCCTTGGTTATATTTTTAACAAAACCCTGATTTCGCCCTAATTTGATCCCGACGGTCAATATATATGCCTTTTTATCGGGCGCAACCACCATAGCACGGGGTTCCCCCTTGCCGACAACAATAGCACTCAATCTCAGTTCCTTAACACCAAAGGTCTGTAACGGTGTTAGTGGTTCAGTGTTATCCTGTAACGGTTCGCGCATAGCTAAAAGCGAGACAAAAGGATCACGCCTGTCGCTTACTATATAGCGAAACTGTGGCAATTCTTCCTTAACAACCTCTTTTTTTACAACAGGAGCTACCACCTTTTTAGCAACAACACGAGGACGCACAACTTTTGTTCTTTTCTGGGGTTTATCATCGCAAGCTGCAAGGCTAAACAATAATCCAAGACTTAAGAGCAGTAATACTAGTCTCATCATTTCCTCCTCCCCTTCTTACCCTTTTTAGGGGCTGGCGGATTTTCAACAAAACGGTACGTTACCGCCGTTGCTGAGATAGAAAGCATTGTTTGCCCATCGGATGTTTTAGCCTTACCTAACGCCATATTTTCGATATTAACAATACGGTCAAGTATCGACACAGACTCACAAAAAAGAGCCATCTCATGATATGATCCCGCTAACTTTAGAGAAACCGGCACCTTGGCATAAAACCCCTGGGGAGATTCTCTGCCCGGCTTAAACTCAACAACATCTAAACCGTTATCTTTTGCCAGCCCGGCTATGCTAGACAAAAGACTTGGAATTTCGCTCTTATTCGGCAATTCATTTAGAGCTAATTCAAGCCTTTCCTGCATCTTTTCATATTCAGCCTTAAAGCGTGGCAAATTGTTTGCTATGCGTCGGTTTTCCTGCAACTTGATCAATAGCTTATCGTTACTTGCAATTTGCTTACTCAAATTCTCCTGAGCTGGAATATGCAAAAAATAAACGTAGCCACCTACGATTAATGCTGAAAGCGCAATCAACATCAACGCACGCTGATACAAGGGCATTTTCAAGACTTGTTCAATCCGAGGATCCATTACTTATTCCCCCTATTCACCTGTCTTTTTCGCTGTTTTTTGTTTTTCTACCTGACATTTCAGATCGAATTTCTGCAATTTCAGTCCACTTTGCGATTTTTGTTTTGTCACCTTGAGCACAATCTTTTGATAATACGGTGAGTTTTCAAGATTAGTCATAAAATCGGCGACATCGTCCTCGCTAAGACCAACCCCTTTTAGGGAAATACCGCTACCCTTAGCTTTAAAATTGGTGATCCACAGTTTTTCAGGCAATGCACTAATCAAATCGTCCATTAAATGAACAGGACCTGACTTAGCTGCCTTTAGGGATGCCAAAACCTCAAGTTTACTCTTTAACTCAGCTTGAAGTTTTTTAAATTTATTTACTTTTCCTATTTTCTTTTTAAGTTTATTTATCTCTTTTTTATTTCTAGATATCTCATTCTTCACACCATCAATATCTGACTGAATTGAAGAATAAACCGTAAAACAACCACCAGACATCAGCAATATAGTAACAACTAAAACAATAAGCTGATTTCTCAGCTGCACCTTCTTCTGAGCAGCTTTAACGGGAAGTAGATTAATACGAATCATAATTTATCTCCCACTTTTCTGGTTGCCAGCCCGGCAGCTACTGAAAAGAATGGTGCAACCGACTTGACATATTCAAGATCAAAATCCTTTTCGTTGACTTGCATGCGACTAAATGGATCCATAATCTCTACAGGAACATCCAATCCATCTGACAATGAATTGACAATATTTTTCGTCAATGATACCCCGCCGGTAACATATATTTTCTGTACCCGCTCATCGGCAAATGTTGCTGAAAAGAAATCGATGGATCTGCGAACTTCCTGTACCAGTTTATCGGTCACTTCCTGCAGCGCAAGTTGTGTCAAATCAGCATCGGTATCCGCAACATCGCCGCCCAGCTTCAGCGTTTCAGCATCTGTTGAATTCAAGCCAAAACGTTTCTGCAATTCTTCATTATAGCTATTGCCACCCAATTGTATTTCTCGAGTAAAAACTGAAACCATATCATTCAGTATATTCACTTGAATGCCACTGGCTCCCATATCAATAAGAGCAACAACATTGAATGACTCATCGTCATAGACAGAACAATAAATATTCTCAATGGCAAAACAGTCAATATCCATCACAACCGGATTCAGACCGCTTTCTATGAACACTGCCATATACTCATCGACAAAATCCTTTTTGGCTGCAACAAGGATCACTTCCATCTGCCCCTGATCATTCGGGTCAGTTCCAAGAATATGGTAATCAAGAAAAACTTCTGACATTTCAAAGGGTATATACTGTTCTGCTTCCCATTGAATTGACTTGTCAAGTTCATCTTCGGTCATTAATGGCAAAGAAATTTTTCGAACAATTACCGAATGACCAGATACTGATGTAGCCACATCTTGTGATTTAAGATGATTACGCTCCATCAAATCACGAATTGCCATAACCACAGAACTAGAATCCATAATCGAGTCATCAACAACCGCTTCCGGCGGCAGAGGTTCACGATCTAACCCCATCAATTGAAGACCTTTTTTAGATTCACGTAACTGGACGAGTTTGACAGCACTTGCGCCAATGTCGACCCCAACGATACCTTTCCTCGATCCAAACATAAGATAAGATCCCTATGGTAAGAGATTGGTTAATTAACGATACATAGAATAGACTAAAG
>JAYEOA010000125.1:0-7458 GCA_034722515.1 Thermodesulfobacteriota bacterium
GCTAAAAGAAAAGCGCGAGGATATAAAAAGAAACATTTTAAAACAATCTCGTATTTACTGACAGGAAAATTAGATCTATCTCAGGTAAATGTCAATTGCTTACCCATATGAAATTCAAAAGAACCAATTAATAATGCTTTCACCGTAGCTCATGTATTTCTCAATGTTTGGTTTGTGGTCGGTTTTGCGAAACGGGTTGGTGTAGTTACGATAAATTAAAAAAAGCGTCCCATCTGCAACATCAATGAATTAATGGCTAAATTGTTGTCATCAAGGCCGCCATTGGAGATATGGTGCAGACGACAGGCGATAAACCACGTTGTACCGTCAGTGGTTGAAATTTCGCTGCCAATACCGAGTTGTGGGTTGAAATTGATGCGTAACCCTTGACCGTCAACTTGATAATCGTTGTAGATGACACCGATGCCAGCTTCTACATAGGGACGCAATGTTGCAGTGACCAAGGGGTCGATAAAATACAAGGCCAGCATGTTGATTGATAGTAGTGCCCGGCTGTGAGGGGTGGTGGCGATACCCGCAGAACCTTCTACCTTGAAGCGTAGTAGCTCCGGGGCGTGGTGAGGCCATACTTGATCGTAATCGATGAGTGCCGCTGCCGATAATTGAATAAATTGGATCTCATTGCCGGGTGAGTATGAGCTGCCGAAGTTGCCCGCTAATGAATAACGCTCTGGTGGTGATACCGCTTCTGCGGCACGGGCGGTGCTGACGGTACTTGTAATGGTGAATAGCAGTGCCCCTAACATGATTAAAATATCTATGATCAAAATATATCGGGTCTTTTTCATCAAGACTGTCCTTTTTTGTGCCCATCGTAGTGCCATGGTAATGTTGTCAGCGCAAATCGTGCTGTTAAATATGTATTAGCAACCTTAGCTTGTCGGTGCTTATTTTTCAATAAAATTGACGTTGTCGTCATGCGCTGAGTGTGGTAGTTTTTCTGGTCGTTTTTAATATTTTAGTAACTCGTCTTAAATCGGAGGATCTTGATGATCCGTTCAATATCAAAAAAAATCTTTGGTAGTCAAAATGATCGTGAACTAAAGCGCTTACAGAAAACTGTGGCGCAAATAAATGCTCTGGAAGAACAGACCAAGGCGTTGGATGACGCTGCGTTGCAAGCTAAAACAGTTGAGTTCAAGCAGCGTTACGCCGATGGTGAAACCCTCGATGCGCTGTTGCCCGAAGCGTTTGCCGTGGTGCGTGAAGCGGCGTGGCGTGTGTTGGGGATGCGTCACTTCGATGTGCAACTCGTCGGTGGTATGGTGCTCAATGGCGGCAAAATTGCCGAGATGAAAACCGGTGAAGGTAAGACCTTAGTGGCGACCCTCGCCACCTACCTCAATGCCTTAAGCGGCAAAGGGGTTCATGTTATCACCGTCAACGATTATCTGGCCAGCCGTGACTCGGAATGGATGGGGCGTTTGCATCAGTTTCTCGGCTTGAGTATCGGTTGCATTGTCCACGGTATTAGTGATGAGGAGCGCAAAGCCGCTTATCAGGCCGATATTACTTACGGCACCAATAATGAATTTGGTTTCGATTATCTGCGCGATAACATGAAGTTTGAGCTGAGCGATTATGTCCAGCGCGAACTTAATTTTGCCATTGTTGATGAGGTTGACTCTATCCTGATTGATGAGGCGCGAACGCCGCTGATTATTTCTGGCCCCAGTGAGGCATCAAGTGGGTTGTATTATAAGGTCGATGTTATTATTCCTCGCTTGAAAAAAGGGGAGATGATCGAGCATCGCGATGGTAAAATTGGTCAGAGTACCCGTGAATTTACCGGTGATTATACCGTTGATGAAAAGGCGAAGGCAGCGACTTTAACCGAAGATGGTGTTGCCAGTGTCGAAAAAATACTCGGCATCGACAACCTCTATGATCCGCACCATATCGAGGTGTTGCACCATGTAAATCAGGCTCTCAAGGCTCACGCTTTATTCAAGAATGAGGTGGATTACGTCGTTAGGGATGGCGAGGTTATGATCGTTGATGAGTTTACCGGTCGTTTGATGCCTGGAAGGCGCTGGAGCGATGGTTTGCATCAAGCGGTGGAGGCCAAAGAAGGGGTGAAAATCGAGAGTGAAAACCAGACATTGGCTACCATCACCTTCCAAAATTATTTCCGTATGTACGACAAATTAGCGGGGATGACCGGTACGGCTGACACTGAAGCTCCGGAATTTGCCGAAATCTACAAGCTCGATGTGGTGGTAATTCCCACTAATAAACCTAATAAGCGCAGTGATCAGCCCGATGTGATCTATAAAACCGAGCAGGAAAAGTTTAATGCGGTGATCGAGGATATCTGCCAGCGTCACGGCGAAGGGCAACCGATGCTGGTGGGTACCATCTCCATCGAAAATTCGGAGCGCTTGGCTGCCCAACTAAAAAAGACCGGTGTGCCACATCATGTGCTTAATGCTAAGCATCATGAAAAAGAGGCATCGATTATCGCTCAGGCCGGGCGCAGTGGTTCCGTTACCATTGCTACCAACATGGCGGGTCGGGGTACCGATATTGTTCTTGGTGGTAATCCGGAAATGTTGGCAAAAGAAGCGGTTGGTGATGATTCAGACGATGAGCATTATGCGCAGTTGCTGGAAAAATTTACTGGCGAATGTGCCATAGAAAAAGAGCAGGTTATCGCTGCGGGAGGGTTATATATCCTCGGTACCGAGCGCCACGAATCGCGGCGTATAGATAATCAACTGCGTGGTCGTGCCGGACGTCAGGGTGATCCCGGTGCCAGTCGTTTTTATATGAGCCTTGAAGATGATTTGTTGCGTATCTTTGGTAGTCAACGCGTAGCAATTATTATGGATAAGTTAAAGATCCCCGAAAATGAACCGATTGAACAC
Source organism: Thermodesulfobacteriota bacterium (assembly GCA_034722515.1). GTDB lineage: Bacteria > Desulfobacterota > Desulfuromonadia > Desulfuromonadales > Desulfuromonadaceae > Desulfuromonas. The sequence continues at coordinate 2,889 of JAYEOA010000125.1, forward strand.
GGTATTATCTCAAAGGCGATAGAAAATGCCCAAAAGAAGGTAGAGGGGCATAACTTTGATATTCGTAAACACCTTATCGAATACGACGATGTTATGAATCGTCAGCGTGAGGTGATCTACTCTCAGCGCCGTGAGGTGTTGGGGGGGGAGAATATTCGTGGTACTTATAATGCGGTGATCGAGGAGATGGTTGAAGATATTGTCGCCACCTTCTGCCCCGAAAAAGTGGCTTCGGCTGATTGGAATATTGCCGGTTTGGTTGATGATTTCAGATCGCAGTTCAATTTTGATCCGCAGTTGCCAGAGATGGAAGGCAAGGGCGATACCTCCATTTTGGATGAGCAGCTTAAGAAGCAGGTGTTTAGCCGCTTAATTGAAAAAGAGGCCGAGTTTACCCCCGATGTCATGGAACATCTGATGATGGTATTGCTGTTACAAGTGATCGATAGCCAGTGGAAGGATCATCTGTTGTCGATTGATCATCTTAAAGAGGGGATTGGTCTGCGCGGTTATGCTCAGAAAAACCCCAAAGAGGAGTATAAACGCGAAGCGTATGATCTGTTCATGCAGATGATGGGGCGTATTCGCCAAGAGGTACTGCAAAAGTTGTTTATGATTCAACTGGTGCAGGATGATGATGTTGAGCGGATGGAAGAAGAGCAGCGCAAGCGTAAAATTGTGACTAATCGTAGCGATGAAGCGGATAAACCGGCTAAACCTGTCACCCGCGATGCAGATAAGGTTGGGCGCAACCAGCCCTGCCCATGTGGAAGTGGTAAAAAATATAAGAAATGTTGCGGGAAATAGCCGTTTCTTAAGGAGGATAACGATGGCAACTCCATCTACGCAAGAACTGTTACAAATTCAGGGGTTTAAGTTTGCCGCTGCCGAAGCTGGGATTAAGACCGCAGGGCGCAACGATTGTGCCCTGATCGTTTCGGATACCCCCGCTGACTGTGCCGGTGTGTTTACCTGCAATAAAGTGATAGCCGCACCGCTGCTTGTCACCAAACCGCGCATTGCTGCTGGTAAATGTCAAGCAGTGCTGATCAATAGTGGTAATGCCAATGCCTGTACCGGTGAGCCGGGTTTAGTCGTGGCACAAGAAAGTGTAACACATTTGGCTACGGCGTTGGCTATTGATGATGAGTTGGTTGCCGTTGCGTCCACCGGTGTTATCGGTGTGCCGTTGCCAGTGGAACGTTTGACTGCTGCTATTCCCAGCCTGTGTGAGGGGTTGGCTGTAGATCAGGGTACAGCGGTTGCCGAGGCGATTATGACCACCGATGGTTTTAGAAAAACGGCCAGTCGTTCAATAATGGTCGATGGACAAGAGTGCCATCTTGTCGGCATTGCCAAAGGGGCGGGGATGATCCATCCCAATATGGCGACTATGCTTGGTTTTGTGATGACCGATGCTGCCGTGTCTGCTGAGTTGCTGCAACCGATGCTCACCCGTGCTGTGGACGATTCGTTTAACTCCATCACTGTTGATGGCGATACTTCCACCAACGATATGGTGTTGATGTTAGCCAATGGTGCGGCGGGTAATGAGACGATTGCATCGGGGTCAGAGGATGCTGAGATATTTGAATGTGCGTTGTGTGATCTGTTGTTGGAGCTGGCAAAAATGATTGTCAGTGATGGTGAAGGGGCGACAAAATTGGTGCAGATTCAACTGCGTGGTGCCGAAGATGCGATTCAGGCGAAGATCGCCGCCCGCGCTGTGGCTACCTCCAGTCTGGTTAAAACCGCTTTTTTTGGTGAAGACGCTAACTGGGGGCGGATTATTGCTGCGGTTGGTTATTCCGGGGTTGAAGTCGATCCCGACCGAATTGATATCTTTTTTGACGATGTGCAGGTGGTACGCAACGGTTTGACCACCGGGGCCGGGCAGGAAGAGCTGGCCACGCAGGTTTTGAAGAACGCTGAGTTCTGCGTTAGGGTCGATCTACATATCGGTGAGGGTTGTGCTGATTATTATACCTCAGATTTGACCTACGACTACGTGAAGATCAATGCGGATTATCGGACGTGATCTCATCTGTCGAAGGGTGGCTTGTGAGTCAAGCCTTTGTTCACATAAATCCATGATATTTAAACGGGTAGTGTTGATCGTTCTGGACGGGGTTGGTTGTGGTGCTTTGCCCGATGCTGATGAATATGGCGATGTCGGTGCCAACACCCTTGGTCATGTGGCACGAGATTGTGGTGGTCTGAGGTTGCCAACATTGCAGCGTCTTGGCTTGGGTAATATCGTTGATATGGTCGGTGTTCCCCGAACCGTTGCGCCCTTGGCAGCATGGGGGCGTATGGTAGAATGTTCCGTTGGCAAAGATAGCACTACCGGTCATTGGGAGATGGCTGGTGCCGAGCAAAAGCGTCCCTTTGCCACCTATCCTCATGGTTTCCCCGCTGAAATTATCGCCGCATTTACCCGGCTGGTTGGTAAAAAACCCCTCGGCAATGTGGTTATAAATGGTATCGAAGCGATTGCTCGTTATGGTGAACAACATCTGGAAACAGGTCGTCCCATCGTTTACACCAGCATTGATTCAGTGTTCCAAATTGCCGCTCATGAACAGGTGATTCCCCCTGAACAACTTTATGCTATTTGTCGTTCTGTACGCACGGTGCTTGACCCCTATCGTGTGGGACGGGTGATTGCCAGGCCATTTATCGGTACGTCTGTGGATAATTTCCAGCGCACAGTGCGGCGACACGATTTTTCACTACAACCACCAAATAATATCCTTGATCAGCTATTTGACGCTGGTTTTGCGGTAACTGCAGTAGGGAAAATCGACGATATTTTCTGCGGACGAGGTATATCAACCCATTACTTTACGGAAAATAATCGCGATGGTATGGTGAAAATTACCACGGCATTGCACACTATGGATTGTGGGCTGGTTTTTGCAAACCTGATCGATTCTGATATGCTTTATGGACATCAATGCGATGTGCATGGGTTTGCTGCGGCGTTGGAGGAGTTTGATCGCTGGCTAGAACATTTTTTACCCCACTTGAACAGCGATGATCTATTGCTGATTACGGCAGATCATGGCTGTGATCCTACCACGGCGGGAACAGACCATAGCCGTGAGTATGTGCCGTTGCTGGTGTGGTCTCCACGTCAGGTAGCTGGGCAAGTTTTAGGAACAAGGCGCAGTTTTAGTGACATTGCTGCCACATTGGCGCATAATTTTAATCTACACTCAGCTGTAGGGGAAAGCTTTTTATCTCAACTTATCCCTTGCGGTTGAACATTCACCAATTAACACATGGAGGGTTGAGTAGGATGAACATAGGAAGATTAATACTGTTGGTTGCTTTGCTATGTGGCGTATTTGTCGCAGGAGCGCAGGCGTTAGAGGTGGAGGATGTGAGCATTACTACCCGGATTGTCAATAGAGCTCCGGTTGATTCACTTAACACTGTTCCAGCCAATGTGGATAAACTGTATTGCTATACGCGTATTATTGGAGCAACAGAAGATACGTGGATAACCCATGTCTGGTATTGTAAAGATAAAGAGCTCGCCCGGGTGCGTTTGTCTGTCGATTCATCGAATTGGCGAACCTGGTCATCAAAAAGGGTGTTGTCGCAGTGGAAGGGCACATGGCGGGTTGAGGTGCTTGATGCTGAAGGACAAGTGTTGCTGATTGTTCCATTTTCTATATTTTAAACAGGTCTAACGTAAAAAGGTGCAACCAGTTAGTTGCACCTTTTTTATTTCTGTCAAATGTTGATGTTTACCGTTGTGATGTGCCTTGAGAAATATCCTTTTATCGAGGCTAGAACGAGCGGTTTCTGGAACCTAACTTGACACTAAAAGAAGTGTATGTTAGTTTTTTGTGCTTGTAAATGAGAGAGTGTTGAATGTGAAAATATGAAATTGGTCTTGGATGTGGTCATTTGAGGCTGAATCAATTTGCCGTCGATCAATAGGGCTGAGGAGGCATGAATGAGTAGAAGGTTGCTGCTGGCAGATGACAGTGTGACTATTCAAAAAGTCATTGAAATTACACTTTCCGATGGGGATTACATTCTTAGTATTGCCAGCGATGGTGACGAAGCATTGCAAATGGCAATTAGTGAGCGACCTGATTTGATTCTGGCAGACGTATTTATGCCGGGTAAAAATGGGTACGATGTGTGCGAAGAGGTGCGCAAGAATGCTGACCTTAAGGATGTGCCGGTGCTGTTGTTGGCGGGGACATTTGAGCCTTTCGACCAAGATAAAGCGCGTGCCGTTGGCGCCAACGATTGGATTGTTAAACCGTTTAGCTCACAAGCGCTGATTGATAAGGTAGTGGAGCTCTTGGCGCAAACTCCAGCCGAAGAGCAATGGCAAGCAACTCCATCTCAGGCACCTGGAGATCAGGATATATTGCAGGCGTTAGAAGAGGTTGTTGCGACACAGGAAGTAGCCCCCGAACCAGTAGCCCCCGAACCAGTAGCCCCCGAACCAGTAGCCCCCGAACCAGTAGCCCCCGAACCAGTAGCCCCCGAACCAGTAGCCCCCGAACCAGTAGCCCCCGAACCAGTAGCCCCCGAACCAGTAGCC
>JAYEOA010000126.1:0-28393 GCA_034722515.1 Thermodesulfobacteriota bacterium
CACACACACACACCGATTATAGGCATATTTTGAAAAGCGTCAAGAATAATTAAAAAACAACAAGTTGAAAGCTCCGCTTAAATTAAAACATACCTAAATACCAGCGTATAATAGTACCACCCCAGAATAAGTAAACAATACTCGCAAGGGCTAAAAAAGGGCCAAAGGGGATCGCCAGCCGACCATCAGCCCCCTTAATAAGCATCAAAGGGACACCAACCAATGTGCCAACTAATGAACTCAAGAAAACAATAGGTAAAACAGCCTTCCAGCCCAAAAAAGCCCCCAGCATAGCTAACAGCTTGATATCGCCGCCGCCCATCCCTTCCTTTTTGGTCAAAAATTCATACCCAGCGGCTATTGCAAACAAACTGCCACCACCGAGTAAAATGCCATACAAAGAATCTTGCCACGTAAGCCATGGCAAAACAAAAGAGCACATAAAACCTACAATAATACCGGGTAGACTAATAACATCGGGGATAATTTGATAATCAAGGTCAATAAAAGTAATTACTACTAAGGCTGAAATAAAAATAAAAAACACCAGAGTTGCACTACTCAAACCGAAATACCAAAAAACAAGCACATATAATCCGGCATTTAATAATTCGATAACAGGATACCGTAAAGGTATTTTGACCGCACAAAAAGCGCATTTACCCCGCAACAACAAATAACTAATAACAGGAACATTATGATACCAGCGTAACGACTCCGCACAAACCGGACAGCGTGAGGCGGGAAAGACAATCGACATCCCCTCTGGGATGCGATAAATACACACATTGAGAAATGAACCAATAACGGCACCTAAAATAAAAACGACCACACTCCAGCTCATCAATATCATTACTGCCACCTTACAAAATATTCAAATTACATCCTGATTGATACCACTGTTTTATTCTGTATTTTCAACCGCAGCTCCCGTAGGAGCGGCTTCCAAGCCGCGAAACGCATAGCTATTCAGGAATTACATTTACCGCTCGGGTTTAATTCACGTTCAGAATAAAACTTATGTTGCACTGCGGTAACCGGGTCTTCAAAAGCTAATTGTTTGGCTATCAACTGTAACGGCTGAGCAAAATCATCCGCCTGTTCGGGCTGCAACTGTGGGTAATAACGGTCATTTATGATGGGAAAACCCAGCCCACTCATATGAATACGTAACTGGTGGGTTTTTCCTGTTCGTGGCCAGAGGATAAATTGGGCATAATCGCCCTCGATTCGGTGCAAATGAACAGTGGAGTGGGCATTGACTTGACCAGGAACCTGATGACGCAAAAACCACGGTTCACCCTGTTCAATCCGATTTTTCACCTCCCAGCTACGCTGATCCGTCGGCATCGTATAGTGCCCCATGGCCAAGTATGTTTTTTCTATATTTCCTTGACTAAACAAAGCGCTGTAATGCTTGCGGGTGAGCGGATTCATCGAAAACATCACTAAACCAGCGGTGTGACGGTCGAGTCGATGCAGTGGCACAATGTGATCATTACCAGTGGTCGCCCGTAAGCGATATACCAGACACTCTTTGACGAAGCGTCCTCCGGGAGTTACCGGCAGAAAATGGGGTTTACACGCCACCAGCAGTTCGTCGTCCTGATAAATAATTTTTTCGGTAAAAGGAATGACCAGCTCATCAACAACTTCGCGAAAATAGTAGATGGTCTGTTGCGGCACAAAGGGACTATCTATCCCAAAGGGGCATTTATTCCCATCCAACACCTTGCCCGACAAAAAACGTTGCCGCCACGTTTCGCTCGAAATCTTTGGAAATCGCCGACACAAATAATCAAATAATTCAGGATTAGGTGGCCGTTGTTGTGGCAACACCAAGCGTGAAGGATATTTTGCTATCACCATTACATTAAAAACTTCCTAGACCACGCTTTTTCTTTCGCGAAAATTTACCGGCGATCCAACCGAAAAACAACACTCCAGCTCCGGCCAAAAACCACTTAATCATCGCCGTTTTAAGCATAGCATCATTATCCTGACGCAAACGTTCCAACTCTTCGATGGCAATGCCAAGTTCCTTCTTCACCAACTGGCGTTCTTCATCAATCATCACAACATTTTCAGCCTTGAGCTGCAAATCGAGCAATTCTGCTTTAGTTGTTTCCAACAGATCTTCACTAATATTCAGCGCTTGACTTGCCTCATTAAATTGTTGTTGCAGGCTTGCGGCGCCCTCCTGTGCGGTTGTTACAACCTGATTTTGTGCTGCTAGTTTCTCCTTCAGCACCGCTACTTCATCGCGTAATTGAACAATTGTCACCGATTTAGGTGTTTTTTTCGAAATATATTGACCCAGTGCATAACCCTCGGTGCCATCGCTCAACCGTATATGCAGATACTTCCCCTGTTCGGACAACACCTCCATACCGGTATCGGTACGCAATGTTTTTATCACCCGATAATTATTACCCATCCCCTCACGTAGGGTGATCACTAGCTGATCGGTAACATAACGCATATCAGCACAAGCCATTGCGGCACTTAGCACACCAACAACGGTTAACCCAACAATAATCCAGCGTATTTTCATGGCAGAACTCCCTAAAAGTCAAAAATATATCTGATTAGTAGGTTAGCAACTCCGAGCATTCGCGCACTAGCAGCTCCTACATTATCAATTATCAATCATCAATTATCTAAGGAGCGGCTTCCAAGCCGCAAACACATAGCTTGTTTATCTACTAATTATCGGCCAGTCTTGCTCAAAACCATTAGGATAAAAATCATCCTTGGTTCGATTAAAATAGCCATATTGAATCTTTGGCACCCGATCTTTAACCTGATCCAGCATATTTTTCATCCCAATCGCATCATCACTCACGCCAGCGACTGACATAGCCTGACAATACATCACCGGATCAAGACACAGATTACGCATCTGAATCAGATCGACCTGACCATGATCGATAACCTTAACCAGTGCATCGATCTCCTGTTGTTGATCGGTAATACCGGGAAATACCAAATAGTTGAGCATAACAAATAAACCATTATCTTTAGCACGCCGGATCGACTCCAGCACATCGTTAAACTGGTAACCCCGTGGTCGATAATAGGCGCTATAGAGTGGTTCACGTAATGAATTGAGTGAAACACGGATCGAATCAAGACCAGCTTTGGCCAACTGATCGACCTTGTCGGGCAGTGAGCAGTTGGAGTTAAAATTGATGGTACCACGCGAGGTTTCACGGCGCATCTGCGCCACTGCCTCACAGATGGTATCAGCCTGCATAATCGCCTCACCTTCACAGCCTTGTCCAAAGGAAACAATCGCATTCTCAGCCTGTTGAAGATGGGGGATAGCGGTTTCACACAACTCCTGCACCGTGGGTACGAATGTCAAACGCTCCTGACTGGAGGGACAACACTCATTCTCTTCAGCTTGATATGACAGACAACCCAGACAACGAGCGTTACATACCGGTGAGGTCGGCAACGGTGCTTCCCATCGCCCAAGAAACAGATTTTTCGCCGCAAAACAGTGGTAATCAAGGGCACAGCGTGATAGTTGCTGCAATAGCCGATTATCGGGATATTGCGCCAAATAGCGCTCCACCCCCGGCGCTACTTCACGATCATCAAAACGATGCGGTTGCCACTGGACATTGCGATCCACCTGGCTGGCTGCCACATAAAAACGTTCTTCCTCAGCACACCAGCCCACAGCGGTATACGCCCACAGCGGTAACGTTTCCCGTTTTTTATGATATTTAGCCGCAGGGAGTAACGTTCGCGTATAGGCCGGAGCCATAAAGGCACACACCGCCTCCACCTTATCACCCCCCCAACTACGCGGTAAATGCTCGGCAGTGACAAATCTGCCATTCTGGATATCAAAACCAATGGGCGGCGTCTTGGGAACCGTAAATAAACGGCTCCCTTCGGGCAACGGAATCAGTTCATCAACACTCGGTTGACATACCGTCATGCCATTCATCCCCGCCATCAACAACTCAGGATGTTCAAGAACCTCACCATCGAGAGTCGCGACTACTGTATAAATTGTTTTTTGCGCTGCCATATTTTTCCTTTTTCCTTTCAGTATAAACGCGCACATGCTACCGCAAATCATTCAAGATCAACATCGTTTATTCGATTATATTCATAATTTTTCAGGATTTCACTTCAAACCAGCGCCCCACTCGGCTAAACTGTGCGCCATGAAAACTATACTGACTACCCTGCATAGCAAATATATCCACCCCAGTCTGGCATTACCTTATCTGGCTGCCTACTGTGACAATAACCAGTGTGGAAATATACTCATCAAAGAATTCACCATTCACGAACCACGCGAGAATATTCTGGTCGAGCTACTGAAAGAACAACCCGATGTCATCGCCTTCTCGGTTTATCTATGGAACCGTAGCGCAACATTAGAGTTGGTGGATGCCCTACATATCATCAACCCACAGCTACGCATCATCCTCGGTGGTCCCGAAGTCAGCTTTGAACAGGATAACACCATCTGGAACAACCACCCCGGCATCAACGCCATTATCCGTGGTGAAGGGGAGCAGCCAATGCGCGATCTGCTACAACAGTGGCAATCCGACCTCTGCACCCAGCCCATCCCCCGCGTTAGCCAACAGTGTCCACAGGGCATTATTGACGGTGGCGACAGTGAACCCCTCTCCCACCTTGATGATATTCCATCTCCATTTCAAAGCGGTCTGATGGATTGCACACGCGGCTTCGTTTATTACGAAACCAGTCGTGGCTGCCCATATCGCTGCGCATTTTGTATGAGCGCATTAGATAATCAGGTACGCTCGTTCTCCATGGCACGCATCGAGGATGATCTCCTCTGGCTCATGGAACAGGGTATTCCAAAAATTAAACTGGTGGATCGCACCTTTAATTATAATCCGCGAAGAGCGCGGCATATCTTCGCTTTCATCCTCAAACACAATCGCAGCAGCCACTTCCACTTTGAGATCGGCGCTCATCTGTTGGATAAAGAAACCCTGAGCCTGCTCGAAGAGGTGCCAGAAGGGATGTTTCAATTTGAGATCGGTGTACAATCGATCCTGCCCGAAACACTGGAACGGATTCAACGCAGCGCACCGCTACAGGCATTGGAAGACAACGTGCGCCACCTGCTGCAACACACCAATATCCACCTGCATCTCGATCTCATTGCCGGATTACCGGGGGAAGATTTCGAGCAGATGCTACACGGCATCGACCGGGTAATGGCTCTTAACCCTCACCATCTACAAATTGAAACGGTTAAACTATTACCCGGTGCCCCACTGCGTCTGCAGGCCGGGGAGCTTGGACTACATTTCGATCCAAACCCGCCTTACCGCACCCTGCGTACCCCGGATATGAACTACAACGACCTTGAACGAGTACGTGGCATCAGCCGCTTGCTGGATATCACTTGGAACAGCAACCGGGGGCAACGCTTTGTCCACGCATTGGGACAGCAATATGGCAGTATGGCAGCGGGACTTGCCGCTATGGAAACCTTTTGGAGAAACGAGGGATTGCTACGCTTTCCCCTGGCTCAAAAAGAGATTTTCGAACATTTAGCTCGCTTTATTCACACCACCATCGACACCACCACCACGGGTGATAAGTTGATCGAAATTCTCGCCCGGGATTATGCCTTAAGTGAACGTCTGACTCCGGGCAAAGCACCAAGTTTTTTCAACACCGAGCTGACGAAACCAGAGCTATTGATGGTGAAACAACAGGTTAAAAAACAACTGGAATCGATCAAAGGACAGGGGATAAAATTGCAACACTTTGCCGCCAAATTTCAACATCTGGATGAACGTGCCAATCGACAAATCCACCTGTTCTTTTACTTAACCGGTACCGGGAAAAGAATACAAATTATTGAACAGGTGATATCCACCTCAAACACAGATCACTGTGACTGAATTCTCTCTACAATTCCAGTGGTAGACTTCCCGGCAACAAAATCGATCAATTCTACTCGTCCGCCCCAGCTTTCCACCTGCTTGCGACCAACAACGGTTTCCGGAGTATAATCACCCCCCTTAACCAAAATATCGGGACGCAGTGTTTCGATGAGTTGTAGAGGAGTATCTTCGTCAAACAGAACAACGTAGTCGATACACGCCAAGGCGGCCATCACTACGGCACGATCATCCTGCTGAACCAGAGGACGGGTTGACCCTTTTAGGCGCTGTACGGAAGCATCGCTATTTAATCCCAGCACCAATAGGTCTCCGAGGGCACGCGCCCGTTGCAGGTAGCTGACATGACCGGCATGGAGCAGATCGAAACAACCATTAGTGAAGACCACTTTTTTGCCATTATTGCGAGCATGCTTGAGAATATCGCTCAGGGCTTGTGGAAATTGTATTTTATTCTCTTCGGGAAGAGCGACTTCGACAATGGTGTGTAAAATCTCCTGACAGCTTACTGTTGAAGTTCCAACCTTGGCGACCACCACCCCGGCAGCAATGTTGGCCACTGTTGCCGCTTGCTTAAGGGAAAGTGAGGCGGCAAGTCCGATACCGACAAGAGACAATACGGTATCACCAGCGCCGGAAACATCAAAAACTTCACGAGCCTGAGTAGCTAAATTGATCTGCTGACCATCGCGTAAAAAAAGTGACATTCCCTCTTCACTGCGAGTGAGTACCAACGCATCGAGCTGGACATCGTTTAAAATTTTTGTTCCGGCAGCACTGAGCGTTTCCTCATCGACGATATTGATGCCAGACGCTTCGGAAGCTTCTGCCCGGTTCGGCGTCAACAGAGTAGCGCCACGGTAGCGACGATAATCTTGTCCTTTAGGATCAACAACGACGGGGATATTTTTAGCCCGTCCAGCTACGATCACTTTTTGCAACAGATGATCGGTCAGAACACCTTTGCCATAATCGGAGAGAAAGATTACGTCAACCCCAGAGCCGGTTTGGTGTGTATCAAGCCGGGCAATAATTTCATTTAACAGATGTTTTTCTACATCGTCAGATAGGGGCAAACGGCTTTCCCTATCGATACGCAACATCTGTTGATTGCTGGCGAGAATCCGCGTTTTACGACTGGTCTTACGATCACCATCAAACACAACACCGCAGGCATCAACATTGGCCTGTTCGAGTTGACGGTAAAGACAGCGACCATCGTCATCATCACCGAGAACAGAACACACCGCCACTTGGCAACCAAGCGCACGTAAGTTGTTCACCACATTACCGGCGCCACCAAGGCGTAAATCTTCGCGGGCGATATCGACAACGGGAACCGGTGCCTCAGGCGATATCCGTCCCGTCCGCCCCCACAAATACTCATCGAGCATCAGATCACCGACAACAAGTGCTTTTATTTGGGGTAGCTGCTGTAAAAAATCTTGAATTTGATCTATGGTCATAATTAAAAATACCATTCTTAAAATGTTATCCGTTCAGCATTATCTTCGTAGAGGATATTACTCCGTAACGTGTGACTATAAACTAATAGGTTGTCCTACGGCAAGCAGCCTTCTCGGCTCCACCAGCATATTTTCCTTGCGTCACTAGAGCTGATCTCTATAATGGTATATTTGTTTTAGCGTAAATTCAGCACCTCGCAAATTGGGCAGGTAATCCTCCTCACGCCGAATAATTACGTTTCAACAAATAACGCGCAATAAAAGGACGATAGGGAGAATACATGGAACACAACAGCGGCTTTTTCATAACCTTTGAAGGAATTGAAGGATGTGGAAAAACCACTCAAATCAGCCAATTGGCCACAGCATTGCGCCAACAACAGCTTGACGTTATTGTTACCCGCGAACCGGGAGGATGCCAAATTTCCGATAAAATTCGCTCCATTCTCCTCGACCCCGGCAATAAGGCGATTGCTCCCGAAACGGAGCTGCTCCTATACGCCGCCGCCCGGGCGCAACATATTGCTCAAGTAATCCGGCCAGCGCTGCAACTGGGGAAAATTGTCCTGTGTGACCGCTTTTGCGATGCCACTCTGGCATATCAGGGATACGGACGCAAACTTGAGATATCTGTCATCGAACAATTAAACAATTATGCCTGTCAGGGGATTGAACCAGCACTAACGCTACTTCTCGACTTCCCCGTTGAAATAGGACTTGACCGAGCCCGCAGCCGTAACGCCCAAAACCACTGTCAAAATGAGGATCGCTTTGAACAGGAATCCCTCGCCTTCCATCAACGTATTCGTGATGCCTACCTGCGACTGAGCAATGATCAGCCACAACGGATCAAGGTAATTGATGCAAACGGTGATTACGATACGGTATTTAAGCGAATTATCGACACCACCATCCCCCTGTTAAAACAACGCTTTGGGAATGAATAATACACTATGACCTTTGACAATATCATCGGCCACAATCGTCAAAAAAAGCAGCTCAAACACGCATGGACATCTAAAAGACTAGCTCACGCCTACCTATTTACCGGTGCTGAAGGGGTTGGCAAACGGCTAATGGCCATGGCATTGGTGCGACTTATTTTTTGTGAACAACAAACGGGCTGCGGCACATGTACAGCATGTCGCCGTCTTGACCATAATAATCACCCTGACCTCTACATACTCGAACCGGATGGAGCTCAAATTAAAATTGAACAGGTACGTCAGCTACAAAAAGAGTTGTCGCACCCCCCCCTTGAAGCACCACGACGCATCTGTATCATTGATGAAGCTGATCGTCTCAATTCGGCGGCAGGCAATGCGCTCCTCAAAACACTTGAAGAACCTCGCATCGACATCATGTTGATTCTCGTAAGTGCTCATCCCGGGCAAATGATGGAAACCATTCTGTCACGCTGTCAAAAATTGCCATTTTCGCGTCTAGATCAAAACATGATCAGCACAGTTCTGGCCGAGCAAAAGTTAGATGTCAACCAAAGCCGCATCATCGCTGCGCTATCGGAGGGAAGCCTCAAAAAAGCCCTGGGTAGCGACCGCGAATTTTTCATAGAACAACGCAAGGAGATTTTTAAAGCAATATGCGTACTCACACCAACCAGCATTGTCCCCATGCTCGAACTTGCGGAGAAACTGGCGGCAAACAAGGATCAACTTGAAGATCTTACATGGATATTGCTGAGTTGCTATCGCGACGTGTTCCTGATAGTACGTAAGGCATCTCCGTCGTTATTAACCAATATCGACATTGAACATCAGTTGCGCACGCAGGCACAAAAAGAAACACCACTATCAATCCAGCACAAACTGGATGCAATCTTAACCTGTCGCAATCATTTGCTGCGCAATGTAAATAAACAACTTGCCCTTGAGGTGCTGCTGATCCGCTTGACGAGACCTACATAAAATCAAAAATGTAACTATTCAGTGTGATGGGGCTCGCCCTCCATATCAAAACAGTAGATTCTTGCTAAGTTCGACAGTCTCTTAGTTAAAGACATTGCCTGTCAGCAATGAATACGGTAGATTGACAAATTACACATTGTAACTACTCAGCAAGAGGAATGATGTTCTGCTGAATAGTTATTTAACATATCGATAATTTCATATACAAAGCGACTATATACGCTATGCCAACACAGAATAAAACAGATGAACCAGCACAAAATAATGACGAAAAAACAATAGTTACCGTCAAGTTTCGTTCGGCGGGCAAGCAATACTATTTTGATAGCAACGGCTTCGATTTATCATTAAATGACGAAGTTGTCGTGGAAACAAATCGGGGGCGTGCTCTAGGTACGGTGATAAAGCAGCCTCGGCAGGTAGCAACAGCTAACCTCCCTTCCGACTTAAAAAATGTGTTGCGTCTGGCCACCAAAGCCGACCACAACATGGCTCGCATCAGTGCATCGAAGGAAACAGAAGCCTACGACTATTGTTTTAGTCGTATTCACCACCGCAAAATGACCATGAAATTGGTAAAAGCCGAATACCTGTTTGATGGTTCTAAAATCATCTTTTATTTCACCGCTGATGGTCGGGTTGATTTCCGTGAACTGGTCAAAGACCTTGCCCAATATTTTCACACCCGTATCGAAATGCGCCAGATTGGTGTCCGTGATGAGGCAAAACTGATCGGTGGCATTGGAATCTGTGGTCGCGAACTATGTTGCGGCACTTTCTTGACCAACTTCCATCCCGTTTCAGTGCGCATGGCAAAACAGCAAGGTCTGGCGCTTAATCCCACCAAAATATCGGGCCAATGTGGACGGCTGCTATGTTGTCTTGGCTACGAATACGACACATATTGCTCCATGTCCAAGCAATTACCCAAGCCGGGGACCAGAATTACCCTTGATGGTAAAACAGCAGATATTTTATCGTCACAAACGCTGGCTCAAACGGTAACCGTTCGCTCGGAAGGGAAAGTGATAACCAACATACCCTTGGCCGAGCTATCAAATCGCAAATGCTCTCAGTGTAAATCAAGCGATGCCCAATTAGTGCAACCAACAACATCAGCAAAAAATGAAAAACCTACGACAGAGCAACATAAATCAAACAAAACTGGCATCAAAAATAAAAAACGTGGGGACAATCGTCACAACAAGCCAACTAAAAGTGGCAACCCTGCCGTAAGAAAAAATACCACAGAAAAACCTGCACAAAAATCGGGGGAGCAACGCAAAAAAGAACAACGCACAGGAGAACGCCCCAATCGCAACAGACCGTCAAACACTCGGTCACATAGACGAGTAAAACCGACACAGACTGTAACTGACAAAACTCAAACCAATAGGCAGGATAATACTCATAAACCGAGCCAAGAGATTCACCAACCACAGAATCAAACAAAGAACCCAGATGAAAGCAATAACAATAAACCGAAAAACAAAACAGCTAAACGGCGCAGTCGCAACCGCCGTCGTCCGCCGCGCAAACCATAGCAGGAGCCACCATGAATAAAAAATTTTACATCACCACTCCCATTTACTACGTCAACGATGTCCCACACATTGGTCACGCCTACACCACTTTGGCGTGTGATGTGCTGGCACGTTATAAAAAAGCACGCGGCTACGACGTGTTTTTCCTTACCGGCACCGACGAGCACGGTCAAAAAGTAGAAAAGGCTGCACTTGCCAACAGTGAAACGCCCATCGAACTGGCCGATAGGGTCATGCAACGCTTTGAAGCCCTGTGGCAAAAGCTAAACATCAACAATACCGACTTTATTCGCACCACCCAACAACGCCATAAAGACGGTGTGCAGAAAATTTTCTCACAGATTGAAGCCTCAGGAGATATCTACCTCGGATCTTACGAGGACTGGTATTGCACCCCATGTGAAACATTTTGGACTGAGACCAACCTCATCGACGGATGTTGCCCCGACTGCGGTCGCCCCACAGATAAATTAAAGGAAGAATCGTATTTCTTCCGCATGAGCAAATATCAACAGCAATTGCTTGATCACATCGAGGCTAATCCCGATTTTATTCAACCACGCTCCAGACGCAACGAGGTGTTGGGTTTTATCCGTGAGGGGTTGCGCGACCTGTCGATCTCCCGTACCAGCTTTTCGTGGGGAATCCACGTACCGAGCAACGAAAAACATGTGGTTTATGTCTGGTTTGATGCCCTGAACAACTACATTTCTGCTCTGGGTTATCCCGATGACAAGGATGGCAACTTTGCTAAATTTTGGCCTGCAAGTGTACACGTAATCGGCAAAGATATTTTGCGCTTTCACACCGTCTACTGGCCTACATTTCTCATGGCAGCCGGGCTACCATTACCCGAAAAAGTATTTGCTCACGGTTGGTGGACCGTTGAGGGCAAAAAAATGAGCAAAAGCATGAAAAATGTGGTGGAACCCAATATGCTGGTGGACAAATACGGCATCGATCCCATCCGTTATTTTTTACTGCGTGAAGTGCCCTTCGGCCTTGACGGCGATTTCTCCCACTCATCGCTTGTACACCGCATCAATTCAGATTTAGCCAACGATCTTGGTAACTTGGTCAGTCGTTCCACAGCCATGGTCAACAAATACTTTGGCGGCACCTTGCCAGCTCCGATTGCGGCAACAGATTTTGATCAAACATTTATCGACCAATTTCCAGCAATGATGGAAGTTTTCGATAAACAGATGAATGATCTAGCCTTCAACAAAGCATTGCTAACAATTTGGGAAGTGATACGCAGCGCCAATAAGTATATAGACGACACCTCGCCTTGGGCGTTGGCAAAAGATGCGGATAAGCAACAACAACTCGGCACAGTAATGTACAATTTATTGGAAGCAATCCGCCTGATAGGTCTACTGGTTGGCCCATTCATGCCAGATACCGCTACCCGTATAATGGAGATCATTGGTCAGGATGGAAACGATCTAAGTCTGAACGATCAAGATAAATGGGGTGGATTGACCGCCGGAGCTACTATCGAAAAAGCAGCTCCTATGTTTCCCCGCATTGAGGAATACTGATTTTTTTCAGGAGATATTTATGCCACACCCCGCTTTGGTTGATACCCATGCCCACCTCGACGGTAAGCGTTTTAGTGACGATCTGGACACGGTTATTCAACGTGCCGGCGATTCAGGGGTTAATACCATTATCACCGTTGGCTGCGATCTCGACAGTTCTCGGGCTAGCATAGACCTTGCCCGGCGTTATCCTAATATATACGCAACGGTTGGTGTACATCCCCATTATAGCGCTGAAATTAACAGTGAATCTCTCCGGCAATTCGAGCACCTTGCCGGGCACGAAAAAGTAGTTGCCATTGGCGAAATCGGGCTGGATTACTACCGCAACCGCTGCCCGCACGATGTGCAACAACAAGCATTTCGCCAACAGATACAACTGGCAAGGCGCTGTAAATTACCTATTGTTGTCCATGATCGCGATGCCCATGCTGATGTAATGGAGATACTAAACGAAGAAGATGCCGCACAGATCGGTGGGGTTCTTCACTGTTTTAGTGGTGACCTCGCCATGGCACAACAATGTATTGAGCTAGGTTTTTATCTCTCGTTTACCGGCACCATCACTTATCCTAAAAACGATGAGATCCGTGAGGTCATTCGCCAAATCCCCATCGAACGTATTCTGGTCGAAACCGACTGCCCTTATCTCGCCCCGCAACAGTGGCGTGGCAAACGTAATGAACCGGCATATGTGGTAAAAACTGCTGAAACAATTGCCGAAATCAAGGGGTTATCTCTAACCGACATCGCCCGCATCACCAGCCTGAATGCACAGCGATTATTTGGTGTGGGGAAAAACGATCAGACTGGTAAAATTGCCTATCGCATCCGCAACTCGCTGTACCTGAACATCACCAATCGCTGTAGCAACTGCTGCACCTTTTGTGCAAAATTTCGCGACTTCAACATAAAAGGAACTAGATCATGAACCAGATTTTGATGAAGTGATCAGCGCCATTGGTAACCCAACGGCTTATGATGAGGTGGTTTTCTGTGGTTATGGAGAGCCGTTGCTACGTCTGGATCTGGTCAAACAACTGACCTCATGGCTCACCGGGAAACATGTAAAGGTACGCATCAATACCGATGGCCAAGCCAACCTAGTTCATCGGCGCAATATCCTGCCGGAGCTACAAGGCATAGTCGATGAAATATCTATTTCTCTAAACGCACCGGATGCGCAACATTATCAAAAAATTTGCCAATCGAGCTTCGGTGAATCAAGCTATGCTGCGGTCAAAGAGTTTATCCACCTAGCTCCGCACTACATCCCGACGGTTGTTGCTTCGGCGGTAACAGTCCCCGGTATAGACATCGACGCCTGTGAACGAATTGCTACCGAATTAGGTGTCGAATTTCGCCGACGAATCTATAATGAGGGAGGTTAGAAACCTATCCTGATCATTTACCCCAACCACATACTACAAAAGGAGAATACCACTCATGTCTCAAAGTCCATGGGAACCGCGTCAGGATCCCCTAGAGCAGGCACTGCGTATGGCTGCTAAAAAACTAAAAAGCAGCGGCGGCCCACCTAAAAAACTCATATTTGCAATCATCATTGTTCTGCTGCTGGTCGTGGGCGGCAAAAGTGCTTTTTACAAGGTTGATACAGAACAAACCGCTGTCCTACTCCGGCTGGGAAAATCGGTCGGCACAGCAGCTCCCGGACTCCACATGAAGCTGCCCTTCGGAATTGATCAGGTATATTTGGTTAAAACCGGACGTGTTCTCAAAGAGGAATTCGGTTTCCGTACCGAGACGGCCGGGGTACGCAGCACCTATAGTAATCGCAAGTTTAGTGAAGAATCATTGACACTGACCGGTGATCTCAATGTCAGCGATGTAGAATGGATTGTACAATATCAAATTATAGATCCGGAAAAATTTCTGTTCAATATCGCCGATCCCCGTGCCACCATTCGTGATTTAGCTGAAGCTGTCGTACGTCAGGTTATTGGCAATTCTAATGTCGCTCAGGTACTGACAACCGAACGAGCCAATCTGGCTCAAAAGGTCGAAAATGGTCTACAACAAACCCTCAATAGCTACGACATAGGTATTCGTATCGTCACAGTGAAGTTTCAAGACGTCAACCCGCCCGAACAGGTCAAAGCAGCCTTTAATGAAGTCAACGAAGCCGAGCAACAAAAAGAGAGCCTGATTTTTCAAGCCCGCGAGCAATACAATCGTGAAGTACCCAGGGCACGCGGTGTCGCCAGCAGTCGCATCCTCGAAGCCGAAGGTTACGCCTTAGCACGAATCAACCACGCTAAAGGTGAAGCCGAGCGTTTCAAGGCGCTGGTGAAAGAATACCGTAAAGCACCCAAGGTTACCCAACAACGATTGTATCTAGAAACCATGGACAAGGTTCTACCACTGGTGGAGGAGCTATACGTGATCGACGCTAAAAACTCCGGCGTGTTGCCACTACTACCACTGGGTAAAAACGCGATTACTGGAGGTGCAAAATGAAACGACTGATACTCCCACTGGTTATTTTTGTCCTCCTGATCGGTCAAAGTGCCTTTTTTATAGTCAATGAAGCGGAGCAAGCCTTGGTCACCGAATTTGGTAAACCTGTCGGCGACATCCACTATGCCGGTATTCACTTCAAAATCCCGGTTATCCAGAACGTACATCGTTTTTCCAAACAAATCCTCAACTGGGATGCTGATCCAAATCAAATACCCACCAGTGACAAAAAATATATCTGGGTTGATACCACCGCACGGTGGCGCATCAAAGATCCGCTACGTTTCTTCACCACCGTCGCCACACAACGTGGAGCACAAAGTCGTCTGGATGACATCATCGACTCTGTGGTACGTGATGCCGTTTCCGGGCATCTGCTCACTGAGATAGTCCGTGGCATTGATTATCAGGCGCCGACAGATCAACAGGACAGCCCAGCGGTAGTGATTGATCGCACCATTGTCGGTCGCGAAATCATCATTAATAACATTCTGGCTCAAGCCCAGCTTAGCACCCCTGAGTACGGAATAGAGTTAATAGACGTCAAGATCAAACGGATCAATTATGTTGAACAGGTGCGTAAACGAGTGTATGAGCGTATGATATCGGAGCGTAACAAAATGGCAGCACAATACCGTTCCGAAGGTGAGGGTGAAAAAGCTGACATCCTCGGTCAAATGCAGAAAGAGTTGAAGAAAATCAGTTCTGAATCGTTCCGCCATGCCGAAGAGATTCGCGGTAAGGCCGATGCTAAGGCAACAGCAATCTACGCTGCGGCCTATAATCAGGAACCTGATTTTTTCCGCTTTATGCGTACCCTCGAATCGTATCAAAAAACCATTGGTCAAAATAATCGACTCATTTTATCAACAGACAATGATTACTTCCAGATTTTGCAACAAAGTACCTCGGGCAAATAATTAACAATTGGTAACTATTCGGCGAACAGGTCGAATAGTTACCAACCATATAACCGATAAGGCTCCACATTGAATCCATTTTTTAATCACAGCAATAACTTCCTTGAGATTAAGGTAGTTCGGGGATATACTGATTAAAAAAATATGTTGCAACAATTAGCGATTATATCATCGATATTCTTTGCGGGAGGTGACCGTGTTATTCTTTCAAACTATTAAACAACAGTGCATCTGGATGGTTATCGCTTGCGCAATGTCAACGATACTGTTCACCACACCCTCCATCTCCAATGCTGCGCCTATACTTGCAACAGTTGCCCATTATCAAATCGTTGACCTTAATGCAAACTCTGGCGAAAACAGCAATATCGTTGACATTAGCGGTGGCATTAAAAATTACAGTTATGCACCGATTCGTGGTCATGCAATTATCTATCTGCTCGACAATCAACAGGCCGTTATTCATTCAGTAGAAACTGCAGTGAACAACAATAACTCCTTCGGTCATGGTCGGGTGGGGCAATTTAAAATCACCGTCAATGTCAGTTCATATTCCAGCCTTCAAAGTGTCTCCGTTGAATTCGTAAAAGGTCGCATGTAAGCTAACAACCCCGGAGTCCTATTTATGTCATCAATTTTAATTGTTGAAGATAGCCGCATCTTTGGCTCACTGGTTAAAAAAAGTGTACCTACTCAGCATCCTGCCAGTTGGGTACGTAATCCCCATAGCAAGGGTATTTGTCACCATGGACTTACGACAATAAGCCCATGGATGGGTTCATCCTTACCCGCTCCTTGCGACACAAACATCCCCAGACAGACCATCAATCTATGGGGGAAACTTCAGCTAACCCACACAAGTCTGCCGTTATAGATGTCGGGGGGCCGGCATAAAGAACTTCGCAAATCCCTGATGCAGTTACAGATAGTGGCCCGGCAACCTGAATCTTGGCCAAAGACGTTCCCGAAGCATCAACCGTCACTGAGTTAGCGCTCATTTTTAGTGCATCAAGCATTGACGTGCCGCTAATCTGTAGTTTCAATGTTTTGACCGTACCCTGTGTCATAGCCGAACTGGCTCCTACGAGTCCCAAATCAAGTGATGGTTCGTCGATATTTTCAATAGTAACTTCATGAGCACCCTCTGCATAGAAACTGGTCAAGTGTGGAACCTTAATCTCAATTTCGAGTGGCTGCTTCATACATAGAGATTCATCGTTACCAATCCGCAATTTCCCACTATCTACGCGGGTAACAACATGCTTGAGCAAATTACTATCACCACGCAGCAAGAAATGATAAGCATTTCCTGATGTAATCGTCAGGGTATACGCTCCCTGAACAGCAATTTGTTCATAATCACTAAGTGAGCGTTGTTGTGTAGCAGTTTTTCCGTTCCCTTCAATGCAATTGGATGAACGTTGCCATGCAAAACCTGTGGAAGCACACAAAACAAAAACACCGAAGAATAACAAGCCCATTCTCACACCGACACTAGTTAGCTGTTTCATCATTCACTCCTTTTTAGTAACCAATTTGTAACCAGTCAGTACCTCTCTAGGAGGCTGTCCCCATCACGCTGAGTAATTACCATAATCGTAGAAAGGCTGGCGACGCCCATGGAAAGGGTATCTGTCGCCCGGATGGCGACAGTTAAGCCCCATGGATGGGTTTATGCGTCCCTTGGAATGGGCGTCGCCAGCCTGTTCGCTGAATTAACCCCTACCCAGCAACTTGCGTTTTGGTAAAAATAGCATAAAAGGGAACATTGATAGCTTCAAAAGCCTCACGCCCCCCCTCTTCACGATCGACCAAGGTAATCACCCCGAGCACCTCTAATCCTTCAGCCTGTGCTCGCTCAATCGCTTTAATGGATGACCCACCAGTGGTCACCACGTCTTCAACAATTACCACTTTTGATCCCAGTTTAACATTTTTTCGTCCCTCTAGCCATTGACCTGTTCCGTGCCCTTTAGGTTCTTTACGAATGATAAAAGCTGGAATCGGCACCCCCTCCAATGAACTGATCATCGAGGTCGCCGTAGCAATGGGATCGGCTCCAAGGGTCAAACCACCTACACCATTAACAGATTCAGAAAAACTGGCTAATGCGGCATAAAATGCCCGACCAACGAGAACAGCTCCACGGGGATGAAGGGTTGTTTGTTTGCCATCAAAATAGAAATTACTTTTTCGCCCTGATGCCAATGTTACCTCGCGGTGCTCGTACGATAATTCGCGAATAATTTGCATCAATTCTGCACGTTCTTGCTCAAGCATTGGTAATACTCCTAAAATAATCCTAGCTGTTTATCCGCTTTCAAACGGGGGAATTTAACCGGGTATTCACCACTGAAGCAGGCGGTACAAAACTCCCCAGCACAACTACCGTCGCAACCTCCGGTCGCTTCATGGAGACCGTCAACCGACAGATATCCCAAACTATCAGAAGTAACATAACGGTTAATTTCCTCAACATTATGTGACGAGGCGATCAACTCTTTACGGGTTGGCGTATCGATTCCATAATAGCAAGGATAACATACCGGTGGACAGGAGATACGCAGATGCACCTCTTTTGCTCCGGCATTACGAATCATTTTAATAATTTTACGTGCAGTGGTTCCGCGCACAATTGAGTCATCCACCACCACTACTCGTTTGCCCTCAATTACTTGGCGCACCGGATTAAGCTTGATCTTCACCCCGAAGTGACGAATGGACTGTTGCGGTTCGATAAATGTCCGTCCCACATAGTGATTACGGATCAGTCCCAATTCGAATGGGATACCGGCCTGTTCAGCATAACCAATAGCTGCAGGAACACCGGAATCTGGAATAGCCACTACCACATCGGCATCAACGGGGTATTCGCGTGCCAATTGACGACCATACTCTTTACGCACTCCATACACTTCACGACCAAAAATCGTACTGTCGGGGCGGGCAAAATAGATATATTCAAAAATACACGGAGACGGTTTTGTCTCAGCCAGGGGAAAATACGAGTGCAATCCATCCTTATCAGCAACAATCATCTCACCGGGTTCCAGCTCACGGATAAATTCTGCTTCGATAAGATCAAGGGCGCATGTTTCCGATGCCACCACATAAGCCCCATCAAGTTTACCCAGAATCAGCGGTCTGAAACCATTGGGATCACGCACGGCAACCATGCGAGTTTCGGTGAGAAATACCAGACTATAGGCTCCGCGCACCCTCTTAAGTGCATCAACTACACGGTCAGCTAAGCTATCACTTTGCGCCCGAGCCAGCAGGTGAATAATTACCTCGGTATCGGCGACGGTGGAAAAAATCGATCCCATCCGCTCCAACTCATTGCGCAAGTCCTGAGAATTAACCAGATTACCATTGTGAGCCACGGCAATACTGCCACGCACATAGTCCACCATAATCGGTTGAACATTTTTTATATCGTTGCCGCCAGCCGTCGAGTAGCGCACATGCCCGATGGCGCTACGCCCTGAAAGGTGATCGAATACCGCATTGTCCTTAAAGGCATCAGCGACCAGCCCCTTTTTACGATAAGCTCGCAACGAATTGCCATCTGAAGCAACAATTCCGCAGCTCTCCTGCCCCCTATGCTGCAAAGCATACAACCCTAGATAGGTCAGATTGGCCGCCTCAGGATGACCATAGATTCCAAAAACACCACATTCATCTTCAAACTTGTCAAACATACGTTTTTTATCTCCTACGCAGATTAGCCAACGGCTACAACAAATTTTCTCTTATAAAGGTTACAGCATTCTGGTACAACCACAAGCCCATACCCTCTTCAGGCAGTTCTTCACGAGTCCAGCGCGGATGATGGGTCCGATGTACATAAGCTTCCGGGTGGGGCATCAAACCGAAGAGTCGCCCTGTTTGATCGCAAAGTCCGGCAATAGCGGCAATCGAACCATTAGGATTTTGCGGGTACTCCATGGTCGGTGCCTGATAATCGGCATCGCAATATTTTAACACCGTCAGATGTTCTTTCTCTATTTGCTCTAGTACGGCATCCGATTCAGCAACAAACTTCCCTTCACCATGGCGTATCGGCAAATAGATTCCCTTCAGACCTTTGGTAAACACGCAGGGGGAATCAGCATCAACCTTAAGATATGTCCAGCGATCTTCAAAGCGTCCGCCATCATTAAAGGTCAGGGTTAAGCTCTGACGCCGATCGCCATCAATGGCGGGCAATAACCCCATCTTTACCATCAACTGAAAACCGTTGCACACCCCCATCACCAATTTACCGGAAGCGACAAATTCCAGAATCTGGTCGGTAAGAGTTTGCTCACTACCGGCGATCTGAGCATTGCTTAAACGATTGGCACCAGCCTTGGCGCTACCCAAATCATCACCGTCGAGAAAACCACCGGCAAAGTTGAGAAAATGGTAATCGTTCAGATTGACCTCACCGCCCAGCAGCCGGGATATATGAACGATATCGGCAACCTCGGCTCCTGCCAGACGGCAGGCATTGGCGACTTCGCGCTCACAATTGGTTCCGTTCCCGGAAATAACAATTGCCCGAACCGCATCCCGATCCGCAACTTGCGTCTCTACTTGTGCCTCCGATTGCGACATATTATAGCTCCCTCAGAGGCGCTTGCCAGGCCTCTTTCAATGCAGAATTTTCTCGATCAATGATGATGTTACCAGCAAGGCCCGTCACCTGTAATGTCGGCGTTTGTGTGACCTCACCAAGCAGACTGACCTCTTGACCGGCAAACAACTTCTCAAACTCTTCAGCCTTGTCAGCCGTCACCGTCACCAGCAGGCGACTTTGCGATTCAGAGTACAACATCTCCATATCGCTGAGACAACCCCGGCAGCGCAGCTGGCGCAGATCAATCTGCACTCCAAACCCACCGGCAAAGGCTGTTTCAGCAGCAGCGACGCCGAGACCACCATCGGACAGGTCATGACATGAAGCGATTAAACCGGCATGTTGAGCACGATTGAGAGTGCGATAACGCCGCAGAGCCGTCGGTGCATCAACCGTCGGTACGGCGTTACCAGTAAAACCAAGGTGGGTATACAACTCCGAGGCACCGAGTTCCGCCCCGGTGTCGCCGAGCAGATAAACCTTATCGCCGACACGTTTAACATCCATACTCACCGTCTGGCGAATATCTTCAACCTTGCCGATTACCGAAAACAACACCGTCGGCGGAATAGAAATTTTAGTATCGCCAACTTGGTAATCATTTTTCGTCGAATCCTTACCTGAGATCAGCGGCACACCAAAGGCCAGACAATAATCGTACAACGCCTTGTTGGCACGCACCAGTTGGGCAGCCTTGTATTCGCCATCGGGAGTACGCTCACTCTTGACTGGGTCACACCAGCAGAAGTTATCCAGACCGGCAACATGATCCATATTGCCCCCCACCGATACATAATTGCGTAACGCCTCATCGATGGCACAAGCCATCATGTGATAGGTATCGATATCACTGTAGCGTGGGCAAATACCGTGGGCAGTGGAGATACCGGCAAACGAATCGAACAGTGGGCGTACCACCGAACCATCCGCCGGACCATCGTTATCCACCCCCGTCAGCGGTTTCTGCACCGTAGCAGCCTGAACCTCATGGTCATAACGGCGCACCACACACTCTTTGGAGCAGACATTGAGACTACCGAGCAAGGTCTCCAGCGCCTCATCTGCAGCAGGCAGATCAGCGACTGTCGGCTCAGGGTGCTGTTTGACCTCCCACTTGGCCGGAATCTTCATCTGCGGCGTACCCTCGTGGAGAAACTCCATGGGCAGATAGGTAGCAGTTTTGCCATCGTACAGGCAATGATAATAACCGGAATCGGTAAACGTCCCAAGATCCGTCGCCTCAACATCCATCTCATGCGCCAAGCTGAGGAAGGCATCGAGATCCTGCGGCGGCACAGCAACGGTCATTCGCTCCTGAGCTTCGGAAATCAAGATCTCCCACGGCTGCAGACCGGCATATTTAAGGGGGATACGGTCGAGGTGCATTTCAAAGCCACCGGTATCTTCGCCCATTTCGCCAACGGATGAGGACAGACCGCCGGCACCGTTATCGGTAATGGCACTGTACAAGCCGCGATCACGGGTAATAAGCAAAAAATCGAACATCTTACGTTGGGTAATGGGATCACCAATCTGCACCGCAGTGACGGGGGAATCTTCGTTGAGTTCTTCGGAGGAGAAGGTGGCTCCATGGATGCCGTCCTTACCGACGCGGCCACCCACCATAACGATGTGATCACCAATCCCGGCCTTTTTCTCGTGACCGGGGCGACCATGCAATTGGGCTGGCATCAAAGCGGCACTACCGCAATACACCAAAGGTTTACCGGCAAAACGATCGTCAAACACCAGTGAACCGTTAACCGTCGGGATGCCACTCTTGTTGCCACCGTGCTCTACCCCTTCGACAACGCCGTCAAAGATGCGCCGAGGATGGAGCAAGCGCGGCGGCAGCGGTTTGGTATAAAAGGGGGAAGCAAAACAGAACACATCGGTATTGAAAATCAACCGTGCGCCGCGTCCGGTTCCGAAGGGATCACGATTAACGCCGACAATACCGGTCAGCGCACCGCCGTAAGGATCGAGGGCACTGGGAGAATTATGGGTCTCAACCTTGTAGACCATACTCCACTCTTCGGTGAATTCGATAACACCGGCATTATCCTTGAACACCGACAGACAAAAATCTTTATCACCCTTGGCGGCACGGATATCACGGGTCGCACCGACGATGTAGGTCTTAAACAGGGAATCGATGGTCTCTTTTTGACCATGCTCGTCCTCATAGTCAATCTGAGCCGAAAAGATCTTGTGCTTACAATGCTCGCTCCAAGTCTGTGCCAGCGCCTCCAATTCGGCATCGGTCAACTTGCCGGTCAGACCAACGCCGGCACGCTGCTTCTGCACCTTAGCATCGGCGATAAAACCCTTAATCTCCAGCATCTCTTCGAGATTCAACGCCAGCATACCAGCGCGACTGATCTGCATCAGTTGTTCGTCACTGACGTCGAGGTCGATTTCACGAATCTGCGGCGTAGCACTGCTGACCACTTTAGGCGGCTGGGCGGGAATGCCCTTATTACGATCAAATTCATCACGGCTGACAATAGTCCAGCGCTGGATCAAACCATTGGCAAGAAAATCGGAGGTGATTTTTTCAGCGCTATCTTTGTCAATATTCCCCTTCAGAAGATACTGAACCGAAGTATAAACCCCATCAGCGTCAGCAAAGGGACGACGGGTCAGATATTGAATCGCTTCGCGAGCCGTCCGACCGGCGTTATCAGTAACTCCGGGACGAAAACCAACCTCAACCAACAGATCAAAATCATCAGCTAATGGCTGGTTAATGGTAAACTCCTGAATCACAGGATCACTAAAGGGTCCCCGAGCCGCTGCCTGCAACTCCTCATCGCTCAGTTCGGTATCAACGGTATAGACATCTATAGTGCGAACACTATCGAGGTGAATACCCAGATACTCCATAATTTCGCGCCGTACCCGTTCACCACGAGCATCACGTACACCGTCTTTTAAGGCGACGATAATTCTGCTGGCAATTTTGCTGGCCATAATTTCTCCTTAGCAGGAAATGAATGTTGTGCAATTTCAGCACACTAATAAATGTCGGAGTCAAAACAGTCACTTACCTGCTGCGGTGCTCCGATAATCATTTGCGGTTGACATAAGTTCTGCTGACTCAACACCGCCGCAACACTGCGCTGTGCCAATTGTGGTGTATTATTTGTTTCACTTAGGTGAGCTAAAAAAACCGCTTGCAACCCATCCCAAAGTACCTGAGCCAATAAATCTGCCCCATCGCCATTAGACAGATGGCCATGATGGCTACGAATACGCTGCTTAAGCTCCCACGGATATGGTCCTTTGCGCAACAGCTCTTCGTCGTGGTTTGTTTCTAAAATCAACACCTGGCACTGCCGTAGACGATCTTGCACCAAGCGCGTAGCAATACCCAAATCTGTAGCAATACCAACCTTCCCCCGCTTCGTCTCCACGGTAAAACCAACGGGGGCAACGGCATCGTGGGTAATGGGAAACGAATTAACCTCTATATCCCGAATCGCAATTGTTTGACCAATATCGAAAAAACGCTCTTGAATCGCACCAAGTTTCGCTACCTTCGCATGGGTCGCCTGATGCAGATAGATCGGCAACGCATAACGTCTTGATAATGGTCCGATCCCACGACTATGATCTGAATGCTCATGGGTAACAAACACAGCATCCAGAGTCTGTGCCTCAACGCCAATAGCTGCCAAGCGTTTACTAATCTGTAACGCAGAAAGACCAGCATCTATAAGGATACGGGTCTTTTCACTTTCGATATAAATTGAATTCCCTTTACTACCACTAGCTAGTTGACAAATCCGCACGGTAAGTCCCTTGAGCGATTGTGAATAAAAGGGTTGTTGGTTACAAACATTACACCACAGCAACATGATGAAAAACTATAGGTAATTTGCTCAGGGTATACCCGAAAATAGACCCGTCATCAAGGAAAATCAGGAAAACAAGCTCCGTACTGCTCGTTGACAATTATCAACATATCCCATGCGATAATAACTTAAATTATAAATACTTGACGAACGACAACCTACTTTATATCATTCATAGTGAATGTAAAAAGTGCCTGCACATAATTTCAACAAATTGAAGGAGATCCCATGTCCGCTAACGTTGCCATCAATGGTTTTGGTCGTATTGGTCGAATTGTCTTACGCGCCGCTCTCAACAACCCTAATTTTGACATTGTTGCCATTAACGATTTAACCGACGCCGCTACCTTGGCTCATTTACTTAAATATGATTCTGTTCACGGTATTTTTTCAGCCGAAGTTAGCTCAGACGAAAAAAGTATTATCGTCAACGGTAAACATATCCAGATTTTCAGTGAACAAGATCCATCCCGCCTACCATGGAAAGAACTGGGAATCGACACCGTCATTGAATCAACCGGACGATTTTGCGAACGGGACGATGCCGCCAAACACCTAAGTGCCGGTGCCAAGAAAGTGGTCATCAGTGCACCGGGTAAAAACGTGGATATCACGCTAGTAAAAGGGGTCAACTTTTCCGACTACGACCCTGCGAATCATCACATCATCTCCAATGCATCATGCACTACCAACTGCCTGGCTCCTGTCGCCAAAATGCTCATGGATAATGTCGGCGTTGTTCGTGGCAGCATGACAACAATTCACTCATTTACCAACGATCAAAGAATCCTCGATCTACCCCACAAAGACCTCCGTCGTAGTCGCACGGCATCCGTGTCGATGATCCCGACAACTACAGGAGCAACCAATGCTGTAGAGATTGTTATCCCTCAACTTAAAGGCAAACTTACCGGACTATCCGTCCGTGTTCCCACGCCAAATGTTTCCCTTATCGATCTGGTGATCGAAACTGAAAAAGAAACCAGCGTCGAACAAATCAAGCAGTTGATGCTCGACGCCGCAAACGGTGACTTGAAAGACGTGCTGGGATACTGCGAACTACCTCTGGTCTCGTGTGATTTTAATGGCAACCAGGCATCAGCAATATTTGATGCACCATCCACAGCAGTTGTCGGTGGCAAGATGGTTAAAGTGCTGTTGTGGTATGACAACGAAAGTGGCTACTCTGCACGCATTGTCGATTTGGTTTCCATGATCTCCAAACAGCACTAGGAGCAAACCATTATATGTTCAATAAAATTTCTATCAGCGATATTGACCTGCGTGGCAAACGTATTTTTTGTCGCGTCGATTTCAACGTCCCTCTAGATGACCAGCTAAACATCACTGACGACACCCGTATCGTCGCTACCTTGCCCACCATCCGCTACATTTTAGCCCAGGGTGGGAAACTCATCCTCGCATCTCATTTGGGACGCCCCAAAGGCTCCGTCAAACCTGAGTTGAGTCTGGCGCCCATTGCACCATATTTAGCCAAGCTACTTGGGCAACCAGTGACCATGGCACCAGATTGTATTGGCTCCAATGTGGAAGCACTGATCGAAAACATGGCCGATGGTGATATCATTCTGCTGGAAAATGTTCGCTTCCATGCCGGAGAAGAAAAAAACGATCTGCAATTCAGTGCCAATCTCGCTAAACTGGCTGATATCTATATTAACGATGCATTTGGCACCTCCCATCGCGCTCACGCATCAACAGAAGGGGTTGCCCACAAACTCAATCCGGCAGCAGCCGGTTTTTTGATCGTCAAGGAACTTCAGTACCTTGGCCAAGCTCTTGATAACCCTAAACGCCCTTTTGTTGCAATCCTTGGTGGCGCAAAGGTCAGTGACAAAATTACCGTCATCAATCAATTACTCGAAAAAGTAGACTCCCTACTTATCGGCGGTGGCATGGCCTACACCTTTCTGAAAGCTCAGGGGTTTTGTATCGGAACATCGCTGGTTGAAAATAACCAAACCTCATTAGCTTTAGAACTTCTGGAAAAAGCACAAAAGAAGGGTGTTGCACTGCTGCTACCGGAAGATCATATCGTTGCCACTAAATTCGATAAAAACGCCCCGGCACAAATCTGTACTAATAACGATTTTCCCACAGACCAAATGGGTCTGGATATCGGCCCAAAAACTGCTCAACGCTATGCCCGCGAGGTGTCCGGGGCAGCGACGGTGTTGTGGAACGGTCCCATGGGCGTTTTTGAATTCCCCAATTTTGCTAAAGGAACATTTGTTGTTGCCGAAGCATTAGCAGCAGCAAACGCTATCTCCATCATCGGTGGTGGCGATTCCGTTGCCGCTGTAAATCAAGCAGGACTTAACGATAAAATGAGCCATATATCAACCGGCGGTGGAGCTTCCCTCGAATTTCTTGAAGGTAAGATTCTTCCGGGAATCGCCGCGCTCACAGATAAGTAACCCAATCCAGGAGACACACCTCATGCGCAAGCCGCTTATTGCCGGAAACTGGAAATTAAACAACAATATTGCCCAGTCTGTCACTTTGGCAACAGACATTAAAGATACCATTGGCACTAACAACAATGTTGATATTGTCATCGCTCCAGTGTTCACAGCATTGTCCGCCGTGACCGAAAGTTGCCTCGGCAGCACCATTAGAGTAGCTGCGCAAAACTGCCACTGCATCGATTCCGGTGCCTTTACCGGCGAAGTATCTGCCCCCCTGCTCGCCGATGTCGGCTGCAGCCATGTCATCATAGGGCACTCCGAACGAAGACAACTGTTTGGCGAAACCGATAATTTCATCAATGCTAAAAGCCATGCAGCACTCAAGGCAGGCTTAAACGCCATCATCTGCGTTGGAGAAACATTGGCCGAGCGTGAAGCTGGTGATCTGTTTGATGTCATCAGCCGTCAAGTCACCCTCGCCCTTAACGAAATCAGCGCAGAACAAACACAACATATCGCTATCGCCTACGAGCCTATTTGGGCCATCGGCACTGGAAAAACAGCCAGCAGCGAAGAAGCAGCAGAGGTTCACGCCTTTATTCGCGGCATTTTAAGTGGTCTGTTCGGGCTTAATATTGCGGACAACGTCCGTATCATCTATGGCGGCAGCGTTAAACCAAATAATATTGGTGAACTGATGGCCGAACCCGATATCGATGGAGCCTTAGTAGGTGGAGCCAGCCTTACAGCTCCCGATTTCTGTGCGATCGTCAACTATCCAAAAGCACTCAAAATGGCACAAGCTAAAGAATCTTAAATCTGTCCTTGGCAAGCAACACCGTCCTATGCTAATTTGCGTAGCCCTGTTTGACAGACAGACTGTCAACTAACAATGTCACGAACTAAAGTACACTTAGGAGAAACAGTAAGATATGGTTACCTTTTTGCTCATTCTACACGTTGTCGTATCTATCGCCCTGATTATCATTGTATTATTGCAAGCGGGCAAGGGTGCCGATGCTGGTGCTTCTTTTGGTGGAGGTGCCAGTCAAACAGTCTTTGGAGCCACCGGCGGTCGCAGCTTCATGAGTAAAATGACAACCAGTGCGGCATTTATTTTCATGCTGACCAGCCTATCCCTAACTTACTTTTACGGAAAACCTGGCGCAGACAGCCTCATGCCCGATCAAGTTCAGGTAGTTCAACCCTCAGAGCAACCACAAACTCAAAGCGAAGCAAAACAATAAACTACTTACTGGCTACAATTCACTATTGACAGCGAGTAAGCAAATAAGTATAAATACAATCCATAAATGCCGAAGTGGTGGAACTGGTAGACACGCACGCTTGAGGGGCGTGTGTTCGAAAGGACGTGCGAGTTCGATTCTCGCCTTCGGCACCAACAGATCATCCAGAACAATCCAATAAAGACCAGATGACCCGCTTACCTAGCGGGTTTTCTGTTTCTAGCGTCTAAGGAGAAACCAAAAAACCAAGGGGACGCTGTTAACTAACTGGAATAAATCCCAATCCGTGACACGTTCGAGAGGAGCGGCGATGTGAGTGATCTGATCCATACAGTTACGCTCAACGCCGATTGTGTGACTGTCACCGTCGATGGTCAACTGCGCTTCTCACGTTTCCAAGTGTTTAGAATCTTCTCCAGTTAGTCAGCTGCGTCCCCCATGATTTTA
>JAYEOA010000127.1:0-28227 GCA_034722515.1 Thermodesulfobacteriota bacterium
AACATCTCTGAATTTGGGTATGTAATCCCCATCACACTGAACAGTTACAACCAATTATGACAAACCCTGATAACCCCAGTTCATTTGCGGAAAAGTCGGCAAATCATTTTTTTGCAAATCTAAAAACATTTGTAACCCCAGCACAACGCCACCGTGGTGAGGATCACGAAATTCTACAACGAAGGAAAGAAGTTTACGCTGCAGCTAAAAACAACCGACCAGAAAGATGGTCAGGTAATTGTAGAAATTGGGATCGCATTGAAGTGGTTACGTTGAACTATGAGCAAGCGGCAAAGGAGCAGTTGTTACTCCGAGCAAATGGATAGATAAAAATACGACAGTTTACTTGGCATCTACCGAGCGTGACTTTGCGAGGATTGACATGGTTGTTGTCAGGGTGTGGTTGGTAAGCTGATCTTACCAGATGCTGAATGCATAGAAAAAAAGCCTTGTTGAAATAAATCAACAAGGCTTATATTTTTTGGCGTCCCCAAGGGGATTCGAACCCCTGTCGCCGCCGTGAAAGGGCGGTGTCCTGGGCCAGGCTAGACGATAGGGACGTATATTTAAAAATGGTGAGCCGGGGGGGGATCGAACCCACGACCATCTGATTAAAAGTCAGATGCTCTACCAACTGAGCTACCGGCTCACAACGAGAAAAGTTATACGTGATACGTGTTTTGAAGTCAATCCTTTTTTTGGTTAAAAAGTTTATTCGTCGAACGGATTGCGTAACTGAATCGTTTGATCACGGCGCGGACCCACCGATGCCAGAACGACAGGGCAGCCGGTGATCTTTTCAATCTTTTTCAAATAAGATTTTACCTTTTCAGGGAATTGGTCATATTCGGTTACAGAGCAAATATCGCAATTCCAACCGTCGATCTCTTCATAGACGGGCTTGCATTCCTTGAGGGTTGTTAGGTTGTGGGGAAACTCTTCAAGTAGCTCACCGTGATGGGAATACGCAGTGCAAATTTTTATAGAATCCAGTTCGTTGAGAACATCAAGTTTGGTGATTGCCAAACCGCTCAAGCCATTGGTGCGTACCGCTTCACGCAAGGCGACAGCGTCAAACCAGCCGGTACGGCGTGGGCGACCTGTGGTGGCGCCGAATTCGGCGCCGGCCGTGCGCAGGCGCTCACCCATTTCGCAATCCAGTTCGGTAGGGAAAGGGCCTTCACCTACACGGGTTACGTAGGCCTTGGAGATGCCGATCACTTCATCGATATAGCGTGGACCAAAGCCG
The DNA here is from genome assembly GCA_034722515.1 of Thermodesulfobacteriota bacterium. GTDB lineage: Bacteria > Desulfobacterota > Desulfuromonadia > Desulfuromonadales > Desulfuromonadaceae > Desulfuromonas. Next base: position 1,250 of record JAYEOA010000127.1, read on the forward strand.
GTGCCGATACATGCACCACCGGCAATGGTGGACGATGATGTGACGTAAGGGTAGGTGCCGTGATCAACGTCGAGCAGGCTGCCTTGTGCGCCTTCAAAAAGTATGTTTTGGTTGCTGGTACGGCACTGATCCAGCAGCAATGATGTGTTCCCCATGTATTTTATCAGCACCTTGGCGTAGCCATTGTATTCGTCAAGAATCGCTTGCTCGTCAAGGGGGAAATCTTCCAGAAAGTTTTCGAGTATGAAGTTCTTTTCCGGCAGATATTCTTTCAATTTTTGGGCGAAAACGTGTGGGTTGACGAGGTCGGAGAGACGAATGCCGCGCCGACCCACTTTGTCTTCGTATGTTGGTCCAATACCGCGCCCGGTGGTGCCGATGCGTCGTTCACCCGGTTTGCTTTCGCGAGCGATATCGATTTTTTTATGATAGGGCATGATGATGTGGACATTGTGGTCGATCACCAGTTGAGAATCGTCCTTCATGTAGCCTTTTTTCTTTAAAGCCTCAATCTCTTCGATGAACACCTTTGGGTCGAGAACTACACCGTTGCCGATGATGCACTTTTTCCCCTCATGTAAAATTCCAGATGGGATCAGGTGTAGAACGGTTTTTTCATTGCCAACAACCAAGGTATGACCGGCATTGTTGCCACCTTGATACCGAACAACCGCATTTGAGTTTTCGGTATAAATATCGACAACTTTACCTTTGCCTTCGTCGCCCCACTGGGCGCCGACAATTACAACGTTTGCCATGGTGATTCTCCTAATCGTTTACAGAGTTGTACTGCCGTCTAGCAGTGAAGAGGTGGAAAGCTGTGAGGAGTTGTTATCGTTAACAGATAATACCTCTGTCTGGTCACCGGACTCTGAAACTGTCAATAAGTAACGGAAATTCATTTTGAGTGCATAAGGAAGGTTGTCCTCAGCACAATAATCGCCAATACAGGCTGAATAGCCCTGTTGGCGCAAAGCGCGTGCTAATTTATGTGTTGCCTTACTGTTAAGCTGTGGCGAAACTATAAGGGCGTCAGCGCCGGGCTGGGCAGCGTCAGCTAACAGCCGGGGCATTGCAAACAATAGATTTAGCAGGTTAAAGGCAAACCCTGTGGCCGGTGCAGCGCAACCGTATTCTGCTGTTAGGTTATCATAGCGCCCCCCAAGGCATACCGCTTGACCATAGCCGGTCAAGAAGCCTTGAAACGTAATACCAGTATAGTAGTCGAGACCGCGCAATTCACCAAGATCTAATGTAATGTGCTTGCTGTCATTGTTTAGATCAAGTATTTGCAGGGCTTGCTGTAGATTGTCTAGGGCGCGTTTTGAGCGGTCATTGGTGACAACTTTGGCTGCGCGATCAAGAACGTCTTGACCACCAAAAAGGCGTGGCAATGCCATAATCTCTTCGCAGTTTGCCGTGTCAACGGGTAGCTTTTCCAGTTGCTGTTTTAGCCCTGAACTGTCTTTGTGCAGAATGCTATTTTGCAGGCTGGCGATTTGTGCCGGAGTTAAATTCAGCGCATCAAGAACGCCACGGTAAAATTCTACCTGGCCTATGTCGATGGTGTAGTCCGGTGCTCCTAATGTGTCAAGGCATTCCAGGGCGATTGAGATCATTTCGGCGTCGGCTCCCGGGTCGGACTTGCCTATTAGCTCAACCCCGGATTGAAAAACCTCGCGATCTTTCCCGGCCTGTTGTTCTGTGTGGCGTAGAACGCGGCAAGAATAGCGTAGTCGTTGCGGTAGCGGCGCATCCTGCATGCGAGTGGCAAAGATGCGATTGATTTGCGGGGTAATATCAGATGGAAAAGCGAGCAGGTGACCACTTTGGCGATCATCAAAGCGCAGTGTGCTGTTTTTCAGTTCGTTGCTTAGTCCTCGTTCCAATACGTGGAGAAACTCGAGGGAGGGCGGTGCTATCGGTTGAAAGCCCCACTGAGCAAAAACTTGATGCAGAGTGCTTTTTAAGTGTTCAATCTTTACTGCATTAATGGGGAGGAAGTCCTTCACCCCCTTGGGTATCATCGCTTCAAGCATGGTGTTGTCGTGATTCATCGATTTCTTTCCGATCAGATCTCAAGTAACAGTTGAGTGTTTGTGTCTATGCCGGTTGGCCTGAAAACTCGACCTGAATGGCTGATAAAATATTTTCATTATGACGCAATTTATCCAAAGTTGCATCGGGTATTTTTTGGTCAACGGTCAATAGAGACATCGCTGTACCATTTATTTTGCGCCGTGATAAATTCATCATGGCAACATTGATGTTTGCCTCGGCGAGCAATGTACCCAACAGGGCGATTACACCGGGGCGGTCATGATTTTTGATCACCAGAATGGTGCCATATGGGATAGCTTCAACGGAGTATTCATCAACGCCGATAATGCGACACTCTTTATTGTTGAACATGGCTCCACGTACCGATTGTTGCCCATTCTTCCCAGAGACGGTTAGCTCAATCATGTTCGAGAACCCTTCGGTAATATTGCGCCGTGTTTCGCTGATGCGAATGCCGCGTTCACGTGCTATGTGGGGGGCATTGACATAGTTGATGCGTGGTCCAATAATCGGTGTCAACAGCCCTTTTAATATGGCGAGGGTTAATGGCTCCGTTGACTGATGGGTTAAGTTGCCGGCGTATTCGATGGCGATACTGTCAAAAGGGTTGTTGCCCAATTGCTGCACCAGAAATGAGCCCATCTTTTCGCCTAGATCTAGGTAGGGGCGCAGGCTGTCGAGCAGGTCGGCATTTATAGATGGAACATTGAGGGCGTTACGCACAATATTGGTGGTAAGAAAGTCAACAACTTGATGAGCAGCTTGTACCGTTACATTGACTTGGGCATCAATGGTTGATGCGCGAATGTGTGGGGTACAGATGACGTTATCCATGGTCAGCAATAGGTTGTCGGGCTGCGGAGGTTCGGTGGTAAATGTATCCAGTGCTGCGCCCGCCAACGTGCCATTATTTAAGGCTTCAATCAGATCCGGTTCATTGATTAGCCCACCCAGTGCGCAGTTGATCAGGCGACATCCCGGTTTGAGCTTAGCAAATGTTTCAGCATTGAACAGTGCTTCAGTTTCAATGTTGAGTGGTACATGCAGGGAGATGAAATCGGCACTTTTGAGCAGCGTGTTCAGAGATACTTTGCTGGCTCCGAGTCGCTTGATGATCTCTTCAGACAGGTATGGATCGTAGAGGTTGACGTGCAGGTGTAATCCGCGAGCGTATTCGATAACGCGGCGACCAATTTTCCCGCCGCCAATAATACCCAATGTTTTGCCGCTGATCTCTGATCCCATAAAATCGGCAGATTTCCATTGTCCGTGACGAACCGATGCATGCGCTTGGGGGATCATGCGGGCGAGGGACATCATCATGGCAATAGAGTGCTCAGCCATGGTTGTTGTGCTACCTGTTGGGGTGTTGGTGACTACAATACCATGGTGATTGGCAGCGACCATGTCGATATTTTCGACGCCAATTCCTGAACGAGCGATAATTTTAAGGTTCGATGCAGCGTCCATTACTTCAGCGGTGACGGCAGTGCCGCCACGTACAAGCAGGGCGTCAACATTGGAAATAGTTTCCATCAATTCACTAGGACTTATGCCAGGGCGGTAATCTACTGTTAATTCTTTGGCGTCGGAAAGAACCTGTAGTCCTTCTGTGGAAAAATTATCAGAAATTAGAACGTTCAATAGAGTGCCTGTCGGATAAATTAACGCTGAGGTGGTGCAATTGCGTACTGATGAAAACAGTAGCAAACCTAGCAATAGGTGGTGGTCATGTCAAGGTGAAAGCAACGCTGATGATGTCTTGCAAGGGAAGTTGGATTGTGCGGGGGGATATAAAAACCCACCGCATGGACGGTGGGTTTTATTTTTTAGCTCATAAATTTACAGCTTGATAACGTTCGCTGCTTGAGGGCCTTTTTGACCGTCAGTAATTTCAAATTCTACGCGGTCACCTTCAGCCAGTGATTTAAAACCATCACCACCGATTGCTGAAAAATGAACGAATACGTCAGGACCACCGTCTTGCTCAATGAAACCAAAACCTTTTGCGTCATTGAACCATTTTACCGAACCTTGTGCCATTGTTTCTTACTCCTTTAATTGCCGACTATGTCGGTCTATATCTGGTGTTCTCAGCCGGAACTCTGTGGTGCGTTATCGAAGTTAAATCAAAAGATTTCCGTACTAAACCAAAAACACCCAAGCAGTTTAACATGCCTGTTATGTGAATCGCAAGAAAAAAAGTGCAATGTGGGTGATGGCTTATCCGGTGAATGACAGAGCTGTAGAAACAAAAAAGCGAAGGCTCTTAGCCTTCGCTTTTTTGTTAAACTCCTTTCCCGTGGGGGAGATTAACCTTCAGAAATAGCACCTACGGGGCAGGTGTCTTCACATGCGCCACAGTCGGTGCAAGAGTCTGCGTCGATCACATACTGCTCATCGCCCTCGGAAATTGCTTCTACCGGGCAACTGTCTACACATGCACCACAGCTGGTGCAGTCGTCACTGATTACGTAAGCCATTCTAATTCTCCTTTAAACTGAATTCAATCATGGGTTTAACACCCTGCTCAATAAACAGATTTCAATATACAGAATTTTTATCACATGTCTAGCAAAAAAGATGTATTCAATGTTCCTTGAGTGCTCAGCTTATGCGGATGCCGATTTGGTAGACCAGCGTCGCTAAAAAGAAGGCGATAGTGCTGTTGAATATCAGGGCAAAGCAGGCCCACTTCCAACTCGATTCACGTGCCATAACAACGATGGTGACAAAGCAGGGGGCGTACAGCAGGACAAACAGCATAGCGCTCACAGCAGCCGATCTGTTCCAATCGGTGTCGTCGGCAATGCGCTCTGCCAAACTGCTGCTTTGTTCGGTGTCAACCTCACCGAGGGAGTAGGCGGTTCCCAGAGTCGATACGATCACTTCCTTAGCGGCAACACCACCGATGAGGGCGATATTGGTGCGCCAGTTGAATCCGGCCCAGCGGCTGATCGGTTCCAGCATAATCCCCAATTTTCCGGCGGCTGAATTTTTTAATGCCGCCATCCCTTGCTGATGGTTAAGTTGAAGCAGTTGTATTTCCAGTTCTTGTTGTTGTGGCGCAGATGAGCTTTGCTCCAGTGCCCGTTGGATTTGTTGACGTTGTTGATCAAATGGTTTCATCTGCTCTGGAGTTTGCCCCGGGAAGGTCATCCCTACCCACAATAATATTGAGATCGCCAAAATAACCGTACCAGCTTTTTGGATATATTCCCACGTGCGCTCCCAAGTGTGGATTATCACTCCTTGCAAGGTGGGCCAGCGATACGGGGGCAGCTCCATCACGAATGGTGTTGATTCTCCCCTGATCAAGGTTGAGCGTAGCAGCTTGGCAACCAGCAGAGCCATTACCCAGGCAGTAAGGGTGATGGTAAACATAATTAGTGGACGGTAGTCGGCAAAAAACGCACCAATCAATAATAGGAATACGGGAATTTTAGCTCCACACGGCATAAACGGAGCGGTGATAATTGTCGCCAGCTTTTCCCGTGGGCTACGCAGGGTGCGTGCGGCCATCACTCCGGGTACGGCACAGCCACCGGCGATGCCGCCAGAGATAATGAATGGCATGACCGAGCTGCCGTGCAGACCGAAGGCGCGAAACACCTTGTCCATCATGTAAGCAACACGAGCCATGTATCCGGAATCTTCGAGAAATGAGATTATGGCAAACATGATCATAATCAGGGGAACAAAGCCTAGCACTCCGCCCACGCCATCTATAATGCCGGAGACTATCAGGGATTGCAGATGGCCTTCGGGGAGTAGTTTGGTCGCGGTATCGGCCAGCAGCCCAAAAAAGGTTCCCACCAGCTGCATGGGATAATCGCCCAGGGTAAATGTGGCTTGAAATATAAGGTAGAGCAATAACATCATCAAGCCTGGCCCTAAAACCTTGTGGGTCAGCACTCTGTCCATGTTGTCGGTTACATCCATGCGAGTGGTGCTTTCAGGCATGGTGACAACGCTGGTGCGCAGTAGTGAGTGGATGAAACCGTAGCGGTAGTCGGCGATAATCGCTTCGGGGAATGAATTGAGGGTTTTCAAGCAGTGCTCACGTAAGTTATCGACAAGGAGTGTAAGGCGTTCGGTTGTGTCTGGATCCTGTTGTCCTTGTTCCAGTAGATTGTCATCGCCCTCAAGGAATTTAATCGCCGTCCAGCGAGCCGGATAGCGCTCGGTTAAAAAACTTTGCTCAACGATAATCTGTTCCATTGTTTCCAGAGCAGGGTCAACGTCCGGCCCATATGAAATATATAACGGTGTCCAGTCGCCCTGTCGCCCTGTCGCGGTGTTCACCACTTGTTGCAGAAGCTCCTGTTTTCCCTCGCCACTGCGAGCTACCGTGCTGATGGCTGGGCTACCTAGTGCTTTAGCCAATGCAGGGATATCGATGGTTATCCCCTTGCTGCGAACATCATCCATCATATTCAGGGCTAAAACGACAGGGATGCCCAACTCAAGAAATTGCACTGTCAGGTAGAGATGGCGCTCCAGTTTTGTCGCATCAACGACGTTGACGACTAGGTCGGGGCGTTCTTCAACCAGCACCTGACGGGCGACTAGTTCCTCCTGAGTGTATGCTGTTAGTGAATAGCAGCCGGGAAGGTCGATTATGTCCAATTTGTTTTGTTCAAATTGAACGCTGCCCTCTTTTCGTTCAACGGTGATACCCGGATAATTGCCAACGTGCTGGCGTGAGCCGGTAATGGTGTTAAATAGGGTCGTTTTGCCAGCGTTCGGGTTGCCCGCAAAGGCGATGGTGCAGTTTTTCATGTGGAAATAACCTTTTCAACGTTAATATAATCTGCTTCGCTATTGCGTAGCGTAAGGGTGAATCCGCGCAGACGCAGTGCAACGGGGTCTTGTAACGGGGCGCGACCGATGATCTCGATTTCGGTTCCGGGTACTAGTCCCATATCGCGCAAACGTCGTCCCATCTCTCCGGCGATGGTTATCGACGTAACCGTGGCTTTGTCGTGAACCTCAAGTTGACGTAATGGGCAAATCATGATTTTCTTTATCCTGACTATTGAGTGAGTGTAAATGATTTTGAAAGTGTTTATCATTATAGGGTTGTCGAATCTAGAGTCAAGGAAAAGATGGTTATAATCGTTGAAATAGACTGGTGCAATGTTATTTGGGGGGTGTAAGTTGTGAGTGTGTCTCGACGAATCATATTATTACCGGGATTGGCGGCTGATGAGCGCATGTATGGAGGTATCGGCACCTTGCAGGTACCCTTGTTGACCCCACGGTTGTTGATTCCTGAACGGAATGAAACCATGGCTGAATATGCACAACGCCACGCAGACTGGCTGGATGTCGGTACCGATGATTTGATTGGCGGTTGTTCGTTCGGTAGTATGGTCGCCAGTGAAATTTGCCGCCAACGTGCTACTCGTGGGCTGGTGTTGCTCAGCGGTGCCTTGTCATCGACAACATTGGTCTCGTCGTCTCATCGTTTAAAATGTATTGCCGATTTTATCCCTTTTATGTTGATGCGTCGCGTGCTGATGTGTTCACTATTTTTGCATGCGGTGTTTGGGGATGCTGACCCGGCACATATAGAACTGGGACGGGTGATGATAAAAGAAACACCGCGTGACTTGCTGGTGTTAGGTGGCAAATTGGCCGCAAATTATTATCCAACAACGCCAATTGAGTGCGATATATTTTCATTGCACGGTGCTCTGGATCGGGTGCTGATTGCGCCGGATGTTCATGGTGGTGAGGTGGTCAAGGATGCCGGACATGGGATGGTGGTTTCCCATGCCGGGCAGGTGGCGGAATTTTTGCGTCGCGTTATTGCTGCGGGGTAATTCATTTGCTGAACAATGATTATGTACGTTTACTCGCTGCCGTATATATCTCTTTGTCTCTGCGAGGGCCAACGGTTAGTACGTAAACGATAACTTCATGGGGCGTTACTTGATATACTATGCGATAGTCACCAACTCTTAATTTGCGCAATGGTGACAAATTTCCAGTTAGTGGATGGCCAAAATCAAGTGGAGCCTTGGTGAGTTTGGAATCAATTGCTCGTAAAATACGTTTTGCCGCAAACGAGCCAAGGCTTTTAAGGTCATTTTCCACGTCTTTATGATAGGTAATGCTCCACCTCATAGGTCGAACTTTTTCATCATGTCTTGATGCGAAATAGTTTCATTTGTCGCGAATGTGCTTAATCGAGCAAAGCCAAGCGCTGCTAGCCGTAAGTCCTCAATCTCTTCCTGCATTGCGCTATATGTATCTATGGACAAAAGAATTGCCTTAGGGGTGTTATTTTTAAGAATGATAATTTCACCAGAATCACTTTTTTCAAGGCTGTCGAGGGTCGCAGCTGTCTTTTTAGATAGTTCCGTGGCGGATAGATAATTCTCGGTGTGCATAATTCTCCCCTTTTTGTGCCGATAATTATATGAATAATAGTCCGGAATGGTGGCGTTGTCAAACCGCTAAATAGCGCTAAATAGGGACACTCCCCCTATTTGTTTTTCTATTTGTTTCTTTTTATATCTTCGATCCTTAATCGCCATAGTGGGTGCGTGTGCGATGGATGCAAACGGTAATGGTTTCTTCATCTATGCTGTAAACAATACGATCCTGATAGTTGAGTCGGACGGAATAGAATCCTTCAAGGTCGCCGATGAGTTTTTTTCCTGCATGTGGGTCGTGGGTTATTTTGTTAAGCAGGATCTCTTTCAGTTTTTTCTTGTTCTGGGGTGTCAGCTTACCGCAATCCTTAGCGGTTTTTTTGGTAAATATGATCGTGTAGTTATTCATCCTGCCCAAAAACCTCATTAAAAGAGACTGTTTCTCCTTGTTTCATTTCACGTAATGATGCCTGGAGCTCATCGCGAAAGCCGGGAATTGATAATAATTGCAGTGTTTCAAGCATGTTTTCATAGTCTTCTTCTGAGAGTAGAACAACATTACCTTGTCGATGTTGGACATGATAAATATCGTGTTGATGTCGTGCCTTTTTGATGATCTCAAAAAAATCACGCCGTGCATCTGTAGCAGTAAGTGTTGGCATAGCTGCCCTCCTGAGCAAAGTGTACATTATTATGTACATGTTAGCTGGATCATTCTGTTCTGTCAATTCGGTAGATGTCCAAATTGGTGTAACGATAAAAACAGTCAGGTAGGGTGGGCACGGCCCACCGGATTGTCTAATGAAGAATGTGGGGAGTGTCCGTTCGCAGGAACAGTTGAATATCACACGGGTTAAAGTCCCGTTTGGGGAGTTGTCCGTACGCCCCAGTAGCTCAAGGGAGCGGCGTTCTGGTAACAGAGGTTCGTGAGTTCCCAATTGGCAAAACAGCAGGCCGTAACGCAAGTGAACCTATATGTAGCCTCGTTACAATTCATTAAAGATGCCGACCTGGTGGACACACGGGGAAGGCCGTAGCGCGTAGACTATGACAACGGAATCAGTCTGCGGGATCTTTCGGGGTAGCAAGGATGGCATGTTGTGGAAGATATTCAACCCAGTGCTGGAGACCCGCTGCGGTGATGTTCGAGGAACATCAACCATCGTGTATAAGGAAACGAAATCACGGTAGGCTGTATCGGGAGTCGGAGGGGTTCATAGTACCGTTTGAGGGCGAAGGACAACATAACCTCGCCCGAGGAAAGGAACCCTACTTTGTTCAAGCAACTAACCAGTGGAAGGTGAGGAGATTGCAGAGATGCTAACAACTCCAGAAAACATCAGGACACTACAGCAGAAGCTCTACCGCAAGGCCAAGCAAGATACAGCCTTCCGCTTCTATGCTCTGTACGACAAGGTTTATCGGGCCGACATCCTCCGTCACGCCTATAACCTCGTCCGTGCCAACAAAGGCAGTGCCGGAATTGACGGCATTACCTTCAAAGCCATCGAAGCAAAAGAAGGGGTAACCGCCTATTTGGCGGAGCTGGAAGAAGCACTCAAAAGCAAGATCTACAAACCGAAACATGTCAAACGGGTCATGATTCCCAAAGCCGACGGCAGTCAGCGTCCCTTAGGAATACCGACCATCCGTGACAGGGTGGTTCAGATGGCCGTAAAACTCGTCATCGAACCAATCTTTGAAGCCGACTTTTGCAAAAGCTCCTATGGATTCAGGCCGAATAAGTCAGCCCACGATGCCATAGATGAAGTGACGTACTCCATGAATCAAGGATACACTCAAATCATCGATGCCGACCTATCGAAATACTTCGATACCATCCCCCACGCCAAACTACTAACTGTGGTAGCCGAACGCATCAGCGACGGAGCAATATTGCACCTCATCAAGATGTGGCTCAAAGCAGCGATCATAGAAGTGGACAAAGATGGAACGAAGCGAAATGTTGGTGGCGGCAAAGGCAACCGCATTGGTACACCGCAAGGTGGTGTCATCTCACCGTTACTGGCTAATCTTTACCTGCACCTGTTAGATAGGATATGGGAACGGCAAAAGATACCGCAACGGTTAGGAGCACGCATCGTCCGCTATGCCGACGATATTGTCATTCAGTGTCGCAACGGCACCGAACAACCCATGGCACTATTGCAACATATAATGGGGCGGTTGGGTCTAACTTTGAACGAGGTCAAGACTAAAACAGTCAACACCTACGAAGAAAGATTCGACTTTCTTGGATTTGAAATTCAGATGGGAAAAAGTCAGAGAACAGGGAATCATTACGCCCATGTTCAACCCTCGAAGAAAGCCATCCAAACGATCAAAGACCGAGTGACGTTTCAGACTAGAAGGGAACGCACTGTTATGCCGCTAGACAGAGTGATTAGAGAAGTAAACACCACTCTGAGAGGTTGGGTTAGTTACTTTCATGTACGCAACTGTAGTAAAACACTCCAGCACGTTCGGAGTCATGTTGAACAACGGTTGCAAACTCACCTGAGGAAAAGGCATAAGGTTAGAAATCGAAAAGCAGGATGCGCCCGTTTTTGTAATCACGTCCTATATACAAGATATGGACTGTACCGAGTGCCAACAACAGCAGGCTGGAAGAAAGCGCATGCTTTGCAGTGAAGAACATCGGAAAGCCGTGTGCGGGAGAACCGCACGCACGGTTTGATGAGGGAGGGCTGGTTGAAACCGCTATGGAAAAGCTACTAAGGCACACCGCTGTACGAAATAGGCGGCAACGAATAAGCTGATCCTACAGTTGTTGAAACCTGCTCTCTACTCTACCTATTTGTTTGCTATTTGTTAGTTGAGAAAGTCAACAACGTCCCCTGCGGTGTTACCTGCGGTGTTAAAAAAAGCCCGACTGCATAAGCAGCCGGGCTTTTTGTTGAGCTTAAGACTAAGAGAAAAAAATCTTAGAATTTGTAACCAATGGCTACGTAACCACTGAGGGATTTGCCATCTTCATCACCGTAGACATATTCTTCGTCAGACTCGAAGATGTCGTAGGTACCTTGTACTGTGGTGTAGAAGGCATCGGTGAAGTTGTAGGTAGCTCCGGCAGTAAATGAATATTGCTCATAGGAGAGATCAGAGTAACCATCGATCAGGTTGTTTATCTCCCAAGTGTCGTAATTGACCGAACCATTCATACCTGCAGCTTCTACCCCTGTTTCAGCAAGGGGGAGATCATTGTTTTTGCTCAATACTTTTGATCTCTGGGTAAATTTCCAATCCCAACTATCATCAGCATTGTTGTAAATAAAACCAGCATTCAATTTAAGTTTTTCAGTTGCCTGAAAGTCAGCATTGAAAGCAAGGGTGTGAACATTGGACTCGTACTCAGCGGTTTTACAGATCGACCCAAACTGGGTCGAAGCAATCGCATTCGCTCAGCCATGGTACCAGCCAACGCAAGCGCGGTTTTCTGTGTCCTGATTGTTGAAAGTATAGGACATCGTCAGGTTCAACTTGTCGCTGGGTGCGTACCAAAAGCTGGCACCAGGAACGATGGTTGTTTGCTCATAATTGACATCGTCATTTTCTTCATAACGGAAACGCATGAAGAATGTCGCTGCCATATTGGCACTAGGTGACCAAGTGGTGCTCAGCTTGGCTTCGTGTACCTCATCCGGTTGGTTGGTTGCAGCTAACCCACGGGAAGGATAGACGGAGTTCCAATAATAAACCCAAGTGTCATTGCCAGCTACCAAAGGATCGGTGTTGATGCCGTTATTGACGAAGTCAGCGGTATTCAAGTAGGCCAATCCTGAAGCTGGATCATAGACGGAACCGGGATAGCCTTGAGCGATACCTGTATGTGATGCAAAAGGGTCGTCAATGTCTTGATACTGGTAGCTGATGCGACCAGAAAGGGTGTTATTGATGCGTGTTTTGACTGCGGCTTTGAAGGTGTGGGTTTCTGTTTCGCCCAACTCTTCTTCGTCGCGTTCAACTTCTTCATACTCGTAGCCGAGGCGCAGTGTCGTTGCCTTGGCGAGACGGTAGACCGCATCTACGCCAAACTCGGTGACTTCACGCGATTCTGCTGAAATGTAATCCTGTGTGGTGGGCATTGTGTGAATAGGAACCGATTGTGGATTGCCACCCTGCAGGTATGTAGTAGACAATTCACCGCGCTTGTCAAAGGTGATTGAGTATTCTGGGCCATCAATCTCGTAGTAGCCACCGCGCACTGATAAACGTACGGGACCGAGAAGCGTTGCCAGCTTGGCATGAAAGCCTTCATACTCGCTATCAAGGGTGTTGCTGCCTTCTATTTCAAAAATACCAGGCTCGTCGGTTTTTGTGCTTTCGATGTCAGCCTTGACGTAACTGGCCGATATGCTGGTGTTGTTAGGCAGATCAATGCGTGCCTTGAGCAGGTGAGAATCTTTCTCTGAATCAGGTGTTTTGCCAAACTCAAAATTATCTTGAGCATACAGCAATCCGCTACTTTTTATTAAACCAGCGGCGTCACCGGCAGGCTTGACATACCAGCGTGATGCGGGGTCAGCTTGCTCTTCAAAGTCGCGAGTAAGGTACTCATAGTCCACTGTCAGTAGCCCAAATTTACCTGTGGCACCAATGGTGTACTCCTCAGTGCGTTCGTCAATCTCTTTACCGACAGCACTTACGTGGCAGCCGCCACATTTTGACAGGCTGATCGCTTGCTCCATCCCCTCGCGGGTTTCGATGCGCACGCCAGCTTTGAGTGTCACATTTGGTAGTGAAGGAATTGTGAGTTCAGCTTCGTTCTTCCACTCGCGCCGTGTGACAATATAGTTATTATTGACTTCCTGTGCGTGGGCAACAGCTGGGTCATATGCCAGATTGCCCGTCGCCGGATCAATCAAACCTGCGCCACCCACTGTTACTGCATCGCTATTTGCTTCGATCAGTTCTGCATAAATGGCATCGGTGGTTACATTGGGTTGGGCACCACCAATATCGTCACGCCCTGTTGCGCCCATTTGGCTGAGAGTTTCATGATCCTTGATGTGTTCAAGAACAGATAGCTCACTTTCAAACTTGAACACTCGGCCAGCATCAATGCTGAGTTCGTGTTGTTGGTCGCGTGGTCCCATAGTTTCGCTCTCAACTTCCAGAACAAAACCACCTTTTTCAAATTCAAGATCCAGTTTTGGTGCCAGTGATACACCATCGTCGGTGCGTACTGAACCATACTCGTTTACTCGTGCTGCATTGTCGTCGGTGTTGATGCCGCTCATGCCCAGTTCCCAAGAACCAGTGACATGGCCCGCACCTTCTTCCGCCATGGCTGTGGTTGCAGCCAAAAGCGTCAGGACGGACAACAGTGCAAGCAGCCATAATCGGCTTTGCTTCATAATGTGTGCCTCCTTATAAAATTAACGGGTCAAGCCGCCACCGCTGAGGGGTTGAGACGGATAATCGCTACCGTGAACAACCTTGTGACAGGTGGTACACTTGGTGGCAAACGACATTTGGAATCCTTCATGGCCGTTGACGTTGACTAGGTCGGAATTGTCAGGGTCAGTTGGTGTGGTTGTCGCAGCGAAGTTAGACTCACGCAGGATGTGGAAGTGACCCTCATGGCATTGCAGGCACAGGAATGGCTCGTTTTGTGCGAGCAGATTGTTGGCAACGCTACCATGGGGATCGTGGCAGATGGTGCAATCGTCTTCAACGGGCGCATGGCCGAAAAGGAATGGCCCCTGATAGCGAGTGTGGCAGTTTAAGCACAGATCGTTAGTACGCTCGTCGGTGTTCAACGCTTCGCCGGTGGCACCGTGAGCATTGTGACAGCTAGAGCAGTTCATCTTACCGGCCTCAAGAGGGTGGCTTGATGGGAAGTGCATTTTGGCTTGCTCTTCTTGGTGACAGCTGTAGCACAGCTCTGGATCTTCAGCCTTGAGGCTGAACTTGCCTTCACCATCGTGAACGTTGTGACAGTCGAGGCAGCCTACATCACTCAGGGCGTGAGCACTGTGGGTGTAGTCCATTAACTTACCATCGGTGTGACACTTGGAGCAGATCGCCGCTGATTCATCAGCGTTTAACTCAGCAGGACGGAGAATAAAGCAAGGGTCTCCGTCGTTGTCTGCGTGTTGGCTACCGGGTCCGTGGCAGGACTCGCAACCTTTTTCCGCGCCCATCATTTCCCAGTTTGCCAAACGACCATGAATGGTCTTGGCAAAACCTTCGCCGCCGGTTGATGCGGCAAAATCTTCGCCGGCCATGTCGTCGTGGCACTCAAGGCAGGTCTCTTGACCTACATAAGTGGCACCTTCGATCACAGGCAGAGTGAGCACCTTTTCCCTGATGGTTCCGGTGGCGCACGCGCCCAGAATCAGTAGCAGGGGAAGGGCTTTCACCAGCCATGAGGCCTTGGTGTTGAACTTCCTTCGCATGTTTTCTCCTTTCGGTCTTCCTCCGAGGATGTGAACTGAAACTTTTTACGGGGGGATTGATTACCCAAATTGTAACAATTCGAATAATCGTTCAGTGTAAAAAGATCAGAAAAAACAGTATGTTATGAGCTTTACCCACTATGTAGTAAAAAAAAGCGTCATAACACCCATGTTCGTTATCGTGTGTACAATACGTTGCCCGCCTGATAGTGTAAAACGAATGATTTTAATGGTGTCATAAGAATGGCTTATAGCCTTACATGCTTATATTCGGAAATTACTATGGAAACTCAATATTTAAAGACATTGTTGATGGCTGCGGAAGAGGGAAGTTTCTCGCGGGCGGCTCTTAAATTGAACGTAACTCAATCGGCGGTATCGCAGCGGACGAAGAGTTTAGAGGCGTGTTGCGGCGTTACCTTGTTGGATCGTTCAGGGGCGACCTTGCAACCTACCGTTGCCGGTCAGGTTGTTATTGAAGGTGCGCGGCGTATCTTGGCTATGGAAGAGCGGATGATGCTGGAGTTGCGCTCGCTAGGCGATATGCAGCATCTACATGTTTGCTGTACTCCTGCTTTTGGCATGACCTATTTGCCACAAATACTAGAAACATTTATGCCGCAGCATAGTAAGATTGACGATTTGATTTTTTTGTTCGCAACGCCGTTGCAGGCGTTGGATGGTTTGCGCTCGGGTGAGTTTGACGTGGTGATCTTTGAGCATCTTGCCGATTTTAATTTGGGTGCGTTGCGCCATGTGATGTTGCCGAGTGATGAGATGGTTTTTGTCAGTGCGCCACGCCTTGAGATTCCGCCCGGTGAGGTGGCTATGAGCGTTTTGCACGATTTTTGTTTTATCATCAGACGTGTTGGTTGTAGTTGTCGCGATTTGTTGTCGCGTAATTTAGCGTCGCTACACAGCGATATTGAGCTGTTCCGGCGGGTGGTGGTGTTGGATGATTTTAGCTTGATCATTAAGGAGGTGTTGGCTGGTAACGGGTTTACATTTATCTCCCGTTCGTTGGTGGAAGAATATCTCGTCGATGGTCGTTTTCAAGAACATCATGTTGCTGGTTTCGAGTGCGTACGTCAGCGCAGTATCGTGACACGGGAATGTGAGGCATCTTCTTCACTAAAGCGTAGTTTTATGGAGAGCGTTATGGGGTATTTCAACCTTGAGATCTGATTTGGATAAGGGCATATCATTGTTGGCTGTTTATGATGCTCTGCTGGATAACTATGGTGTACAGCATTGGTGGCCGGCAGATTCCTCCTTTGAGATAATGATAGGCGCTATTCTTACCCAGAATACGCGCTGGGAAAATGTTGAGATGGCGATTCGGGCGTTGAAGCGAGCGGGGGGTATAACGCCTGAGGCGCTGTTGGCTTTTCCCGCAGGGCAATTGCAACAGTTGATTCGCAGTGCGGGTTTTTTTCGGCAAAAGGAACGCTGTTTGCGCCATCTGGCTAAAATCATCGTTGAGGATTATGCTGGTGATGTGTCGGCTGTGCTGCGGGGCGAGACGCTGGAGGTGCGCCACCGGTTGCTGGCGTTGCCGGGGATTGGACCAGAAACCGCCGATAGTATGCTGTTGTATGCTGGTGGACACCCTATCTTTGTTGTCGATGCCTACACTCGACGCATATTTGCCCGTCTTGGATTGTTGACGGGTGAGGAATCTTACGTTGCAGTGCAGACTTATTGTATGGAGAATCTGCCGCATAACGTTTCGTTGTTCAATGAATATCATGCGCTGTTGGTTCGCTTGGCTAAAGAGCACTGTTTGAGCCGCAAGCCTCGTTGTGCGGGCTGTCCGTTGCAACGGTGGTGTTTGTTGTGTGCCTAATTTTGATTCGACAGCTGTTCGTCCACATAATGCTGAAGCACGGCGTTAATCTCTGCTTGCCATCCTGTGCCGTGGCTTTTGAAGAATGCCAGCACTTCTGCATTCATGCGAATGGTAGTTGATTGTTTGGTGGTTTTTTTTTGTGAACCACGTACTCGACGTGGGATATGAGGGTGTGCTTTAGCCACACGTTGCATATTGGCAAAATCGCTATCGCTGGCCTCAAAGGTATCTGTGTCAGCGGCAATACCTTTGTTAATGCGCAGATCTTCCTGATCTGATGGTTTAATAATGTCGCTCATAACGGTTAACCTCTCTGCTGTTTGCTTTACGTAGGCTGATGATTCTCAAAGTGTTGGCTCTAATCGTATACACCATGCAAAATAGCCGATGCCCGATCAACCCGAATGTAATGTAACGCTGTTCACCATAATCGTTGCGGTTATCCACCATTTCTATGGCACTGTCCCAGCAAAAATCAACGACCGTTTCGAAATCAATTCCGTGTTTTTCCCTGTTGGTTGTATTTTTCTGTTCATCCCAGTCATATTGCATACGCTTAGTGTAGTAACAATAAACTGTAATGTCAAAGTTAACCGCTGATTAGTGGTCTACGTCCTTGTGAGCGAATTTTTATACCGAGTAACAAATACAAGCTAAACCGTCTTGCACGGAGCCACAAAGTTACACAGAGAATCTAAAATCATAAAAACTGTGTTAAATTCATTTATATTCTGCTAAATTAGTAGGCTTATTTTATATTGAACGGGAGCCCACAGGGGACTCCCCTACCGATATTGTTTAATACGAGGATAGTTTATGGAATACAAAGATAGCTTAAATCTGCCGAAAACCGATTTTCCCATGCGTGGCAACTTGCCGAAGCGGGAGCCGGAGATGTTGCAAAAATGGCAAGAGATGGATTTGACCGGTCAGATGACCAAGATGGGCGAAGGGCGACCTCGATTTACCCTGCACGATGGCCCTCCGTATGCCAATGGCCATACCCATATCGGTCATGCTCTGAATAAGATCCTCAAAGATGTTATTTTGAAAAGCCGACGTATGCAGGGCTTTGATGTCCCCTATGTACCAGGCTGGGATTGCCACGGTTTGCCTATTGAGCTGATGGTGGATAAGAAACTGGGCAAGAAGAAGCGCGAGATGAGCAAGGTTGAAATTAGGCGTGCCTGTCGTGACTACGCCAGTGAGTGGGTGCAAATTCAGGCCAGTGAATTTAAGCGCCTGGGTATTTTTGGTGACTGGGAGAATCCCTATTTAACTATGCACGACAGTTATGAGGCCGCTACGGCGCGTGAGCTAGCACGTTTCTCTGAGCGTGGCGGATTGTATAAGGGTAAAAAGCCGGTCCATTGGTGTTCCTCCTGTGTTACTGCATTGGCCGAGGCCGAGGTGGAATACGCCGATCATGTCTCACCATCAATTTTTGTTAAATTCCCCTTTGTTGATGAATTACCGGCTGAATTAAGTGCATTGCAGGGGGAAAAATTATTCTTCGTTATCTGGACTACCACGCCGTGGACGATTCCGGCCAATATGGGGATTTGTCTCAACCCTGAGCTGGATTATGTTGCTGTGGAGATGGAAAATGGCGAGGTGCTGGTCTTTGCTGAAGGGTTGTATGCAGGTGTTTTGCAACAACTGGAGCTGACCGGTACGGTGATTGCCACCTTTAGCGGTGGTTTGTTTGAAAACAAACGTTGCCAACATCCTTTTTATCAGCGCGATTCCCTCATCATCCTCGGAGATCATGTCACCCTCGAAGCGGGTACCGGTTGTGTGCATACTGCTCCCGGACATGGACAGGATGACTATGTTGTCGGCTCGAAATATGGTCTGGATATTTATAATCCTGTTGATGATTATGGTCGTTATCGCAAAGATGTGGAATTGTTTGGCGGTATGAAGCTGGTTGCGGCCAACGATGCGGTATGTGAAAAGATGCTTGAGGTGGGTGCATTATTACAGCGTACCGAACTCAGCCACAGCTATCCCCACTGCTGGCGCTGCAAAAAACCGGTTATCTTTCGCGCCACGGCGCAGTGGTTTATTTCTATGGATAAGAATAATCTGCGTGAACAAGCACTCAAGCATATCAACGATGTGCAGTGGATCCCCGGCTGGGGTCGTGAGCGCATCTACGGTATGATTGAACGGCGTCCCGATTGGTGTATCAGTCGCCAGCGTTCGTGGGGGGTTCCCATCACCGTTTTTTATTGTGCCGAATGCGGTGAGGCCTTGGCTGATGGCAAGGTGATGCACTATGTTGCCGATCTGTTTGAAAACGGTGGCAGCGACCAGTGGTATGAAAAGGAGGCCAGCGAGCTGATGCCTAAAGGAACATGCTGCTCGGCCTGTGGCCACAGGGAGTTTACCAAGGAATCGGATATCCTCGATGTGTGGTTTGATTCCGGCGTCTCCCATGCGGCGGTGCTGGAAAAGCGCGATAATCTCGATTCTCCCGCTGATCTATACTTGGAAGGCAGTGATCAGCATCGTGGTTGGTTCCATTCCAGTCTGTTGGCCTCTGTCGGTACGCGTGGCGTTGCTCCCTACAAGGCGGTATTGACCCACGGTTTTGTGGTCGATGGCAATGGTCGCAAGATGTCCAAATCGCAGGGCAACGTAATGGCGCCGGAAAAGGTGATCAATAAGTTTGGTGCCGAAGTGTTGCGCCTGTGGGTTGCCGCGCAGGACTATCAGGATGATATTCGTATCAGTGATGAGATCCTCCAGCGTTTGTCCGATGCCTATCGGCGTATCCGCAACACTTCGCGTTATATCTTGAGCAATATTTATGATTTTGATCCGGCAACCGACATGGTGACCGATGCTGATCTGCTGGAGCTTGATCGCTGGGCATTGTCGCGCCTGGAGTCGTTAGTGGGTCGGGTAGAAACATGCTATAACGAGTATGAGTTTCATGTGCTGTATCATGCTGTACACAATTATTGCAGTGTTGAACTGAGTGCGACCTATCTGGATATTATCAAGGATCGTATCTATACCTGTGCCACAACGAGTCTGGAACGGCGTAGCGCCCAAACGGCCATGTATCGTATTTTGGATGCCTTGACGCGCTTGATAGCTCCAGTTTTGTCATTCACTGCCGATGAGATCTGGGCCAAGATGCCCGGCGAGCGTGAGGATAGCGTACATTTAGCACAGTTTCCGCATTTTGAAACCAGCTTGCTCGATGCCGGTTTGGATGAAACCTATCAGCAGTTGTGGACGGTGCGCTCCGATGTGTCCAAGGCGTTAGAGCTGGCGCGTGATGCCAAGATGGTGGGCAACTCCCTTGAAGCCAAAATAACTCTGGCGCTTGATGGGGTGGAGTGTCGCGCCTTGTTGGAAAAATATGCCGATCAACTGGCGACATTGTTCATCGTTTCACGGGTGGAATTGGTTAATGCTGTTGAGGATGGAGACAGTTTTGCTTCCGAAAAAGTTTCTGGCCTCAAGGTGGTGGTCACCAAGGCTGATGGGGGCAAGTGTGAGCGCTGCTGGAACTATTCAACTGCAGTTGGTGATAATGCTGCTCATCCCACGGCGTGCCCACGGTGTATTGCCGTACTTGAGGAAAGTGTGCGGGGCTAATTCATGCTACAGCGTTATCGTTTGTTGCTGATCGTTGTCGCCGTGGTGCTGCCCATCGATCAACTGACCAAGGTTTATATTGATTCCACCATGGAGTTGCATCAAAGTAGTACGGTGATTGAGCATTTTTTCGATATTTGCTATGTGCTCAACACCGGAGCTGCATTTGGCATTTTGGCTGATAGTGCTATGCGTGTTCCTTTGTTGGTAGGGGTTGCCTTGCTGGCTGTCGCTATCATTGTGTGGGTTTTTAGGCGTCTTGGTGCCGCCAATCAGTTGCAACGCTTAGGGTTGGCACTGGTTTGTTCCGGTGCTGTGGGTAACTTGATTGATCGGATACGCCTCGGTGCGGTGATCGATTTTATCGATATCCATTGGTACCAACATCATTGGCCAGCATTTAATGTGGCCGATTCTGCCATCACCGTTGGTGTGGTCTTGCTGTTGCTGGAGTTGTGGCATGAAGAACGCAAACGGAGTAAAGGCAGATGAAGCTTTACAAAACACCCTTTATTTTCCGTGCGTTTTATGTTAGCTGTACGCACAGGAACTTGACTGGCAAATAAATAATCGGGGCGTAGCGCAGCCTGGTAGCGCACCTGCTTCGGGAGCAGGGGGTCGGAAGTTCAAATCTTCTCGCCCCGACCACAATAAAAATAGGCACTTAGGTTAATTGCTAGGTGCCTTTTTTTATTGGTTTTTTGCTGCTTGGGTTTTGTGTCGATGATCGGATGATTCAACTAGGTGTGATTTGGCTGCGTGAGGCGTTGAATACGTTTTTGATTGGCTTGGCGGTATTACGGGACGGGCGGTATTAACGGGACGTAGTTTACATATTAACTTTCTCCTCGATCTGTAAAATTAGCTAGGTAGGGTGCAGTAGTTTTTTTGAGGCAAAACGCTAATTCTTTGTCTTTTGCAAAAACGTACCAGCTATATAAATGGCGATACCACAGTCGTAGAATGATTTATCGTGAGTGATTATCGCAGCACAACCATTTTCTCCGGCGCAGAGACATTGGAGTAAATCCTCTAAGTCTAGATTCCTCTCAAGCGCTGCTGTAATGGCACGGTTTATAATGGACTCTCCAAAATTGAGAATTTCCCATTGCGCAACCACGGTTTTGAGAAATTTAAGTATGGTTGGTTTTTGTTTTGAAATATAGTAAATCGTAGTTAGCATGTCTTCGCTGATGCAGATTATATAATTAGTAACTGCTAGGTATTCAATTAATTCAACGGTTTTCTGGTGTTGCGGGCGGTATTGTTCAAGAAAATCTAAGATGATGATGGCGTCGCAAAAACTCACCAACTGCTGCGTTGCTGTAATTGTCTCGCTGCTTCGATGTACATAAGTACGCCTCTTTGCTCAACAATCACGCGCCTTGCATTTGGCGCTTTTTGCTTAGCCATCTGATTTTTTACTTTCTGCGAAAGCATAAGATGATGTTTATGTCCTTATCTTCAATATCAACATAGTCGTGTTCATTTAAAACACTTGAATCTCGGATTAAATCCCTTATCCCAATTGTAATTGTCATAACATCGCTCCTTTGTTGTCGAATGGCTCATAGTAGTGTTTGGCGGTTAAGTTGTCAGTGTTGCAATTGCATAGTATGTTGAGTAGTTACGTTATGAATACATTTGTTTTGTAACTACAGCGGATGACCGTGTAATTGCTCAATGGCATGCAATACGTCATCCTTGTTGCCAAGCATCATTAAAGTGTCACCTTGTTCAAGGCGAAACGATCCCGATGGGCTGTAGATGGTGCGTTCTTGGCGAATTATTCCGACGACGGTGACACCGGTTCGATTGCGCAGATCGGTCTCGGCAAGGCTGGCACCAAGATATGGCGAATCGTCTGGCATTGCTTGATATTCAAGGCGTCCCCCCTCCAGAACGGATAATCCGTGGTCTGGGTTATCTGTTGTAAGCATTGAGCTGTAGTGTTGCTGGCGTAATTGAGCGAGTACGTGGAGGATGCGTCCTTCACTGAGATCAAAGCTGTGCATTAGGTTGTTTCCTAGCTGCAAACTGGCTTCAAACTCGTCGGGGATCACTACATCTGCACCGAGTTCGTGCAGATGATCCAGTTCGGCGACATAGCGAGTACGAGCCAAAATGTAGAGATCAGGATTGAGCTGGCGGGCGATACCGATAGCGCGAGCTAAGGCAGCCGGGTCGTTTATGGATAATACCAATGCTTTGGCGCGGTTGATTCCGAGTTCGCGCAGTACCTCGCTTGAGGTTGCATCACCGTAAATAATGAAGTCACCATCGCGTTGCCCTTGTTGCACATTGGTTGCGTTGAGTTCTACATATAGGTGGGGGATGTTGAATTTGCGCAGGATGTGGCCGATGTTGCGTCCTGAAAGGCCGTAGCCAGCAATGATAACATGACCGGCGAGGTTGGCGGTCTGTTCCTGAATTTCGGGGTGAATTTGTTTGGCTGGTTTGCCAAGTAGTGTCGCCAAGACTGATGCCCAGTTCTCAGCCTGACCGGCAATGACCGGTGTGGCAATCATGGTTAGAGCTATGACCGCTAGAGTGATTTGATAGGTGGTATCCGAGACCAGAGTCAGATCGGTGGCTCCTTTGAGGAACACGAAGGAAAATTCACCCGCCTGAAAGAGGAGTAGGCCGGTTAGTATTGCTATGCGCAATGAATGGCGCAACAGGATCACGGCCACGGCTGCGGCAATGAATTTAATAACCATTACCGTGACGGTTGCCCCGAGAACCAGTGGCCATTGAGTTATAACCAACGAAATGTTAACCAACATCCCAATGGATACGAAGAAAATCGCCAGAAAGGTATCGCGAAATGGAAGAATATCTGATAGCGCCTGATGGGCATAGGGTGATTCAGCCAGAGCGAGCCCGGCTAAAAAAGCTCCAAGCTCCAGCGACAGACCAACTTCGCCGGTAAGCCATGCGGTGGCCAAAATAAGGGCGATAATGGCCAGGCGAAATAGTTCTTGTGAGCGCACCTTCAGGATGTTGAGTAACATGGGCTGGAGTAGATAACGCGAGAACACCAGTAAGCCAACCAGCAACAGCGTGACCTTGATGAACTGGGCGATGGAGAAGGTGAGATCCTGTCCCGCTAGCAGGGGTAGGGAGATCAGGAAAAACACCACTGCCAGATCCTGCGCGAGGAGGATACCCAGTGCCATCCGGCCGTGAATGGTGTCGATTTGGCCGCGTTCATTCAGCAGTTTCAAGACAATTGCGGTTGAAGAGAGTACCAATGCCATCGCCAGCGCAATGGCGGTTATGATATCGAACCCAACGAGGGTGGCGACAGCTATGAAGGCTGTACCGCTGAAGAGCATTTGCGCCAGACCGCCGGTCATAATCAATTGTTTGAGGCGCAGTAAGCGTGAAATCGAAAATTCCAAGCCGATGGTGAACAGCAACAGGATGACGCCAAACTCAGCGACCACCTCAACTTCGTGAATATTTTTGATTAGATGGAGACCATAAGGCCCGGCGATTACCCCGGATATCAGGTAGCCGATGATGGGCGATAACCGCAATCGGGTGAATGTAAGTGCGCTGCCCAGGGCCAGAACAAGAAGGATGAGCAGATCGAGGAGAAACTGATGTTCGGGCATCATGTTTACTTTCGTAAAAGTGTGATTTGTTTCAAACCATGTTACCTGATCTGTCGTATGATTGACACCATATAGATTGGTTGGCGTGGATAACTTGTTTAGGGTTCTGTTAGGAGCCAATCTATGCTATTAAACCCAAGCGCATACTGTTGTTTGATTTGTGCTAACTTATTGTTTTTCATGGAAGGTTGTTAGTGTCATGGATTTAGCAATTATCCTGTTTCTGGGGTATCTAATTGGAGCAATCCCCAGCGGCGTGGTGCTGACTCGCGTGGCTGGAGTGGGTGATGTCAGGCAGTCGGGCAGTGGTAATATCGGGGCAACCAATGTTTACCGCGTGGCCGGTAAGCGCCTGGGTATCTTAACCTTGATTGCCGATATGCTAAAAGGGTTACTGCCGTTGCTGGTGCTGAAGGTGTGGGTCGGTCTGGATGAGCGAACCCTCGCTATGGTTGCGGTGCTGTTGTTTATTGGCCATTGCTATCCGGTGTATCTTAAATTTAAAGGGGGCAAAGGGGTTGCAACGGCATTGGGGATCTACCTTGTCCTATCACCTGCTGCTATTGGTGTTGCCTTGGCGGTTTTTGCCGTTGTGCTGTGGCGCTGGCGTTATGTCTCGTTGGCATCTATCTGCGCCGCTGCTATCGTGCCGTTTTTAGTCTACGCTTTTGAGCATTCTATCCCCCTGTTTGTGGCAACGCTGGTGATCGGTGGTGGGGTGATTTATCGTCATGCTGCCAATATTCAGCGTTTACGCAATGGCAGCGAAAACCGTTTTAAGGGTTGATAAATTAATATGGCCAAGCGGACAACCTCAAAGATCCCCACACCAAAGCAGGGTGATTCTGTAAAGTTATGGCGCTCTGTTGTCTGGGGCGGTGGAACTCTATTGCTGTTTCTTGCGGTGCCGGTGGTGGTGTTTTCGGTGTTTATGCTACGCCCATGCCAGATCACCGAACCCCGGCAAGTAATCATTGTCTCTGGACAGCCGCTGGTGGCAGTGGCGCACACCCTCCATCAACAGCAGCTGATATCCGATCCGTTCTTTTTCCGTATCTTGGCGCAAGCTCGCCGGTTGGAGCGGCAGATTCAGGCGGGGACGTATCGCTTTGATGGTTCTTATACCCCAAATCAAGTTCTCCAAATTTTGGTGGCGGGGCGTGTGGAACTGATTTCGTGTACCTTTCCCGAGGGGGTAACCGCCCTAGAGATTGCCAAACGCTGTTCAGCATCTGGTTTGGGGACGATGCAACGCTATCAACAGTTAATGGGTGATGGCGAGTTCCGCCGTCAGCTCCATATTGGAGCGGCCAGTCTGGAAGGTTATCTGTTTCCAGAAACCTACCACTTTGCTCCCGGTGTTAACGAAGAAACCGTCCTTAAAACGATGGTGCAGCAAACGCGCCAACACTTGAGCGCAGAGTTGCTTCGCTCCGCAAAAAAACTGGAACTGGATGAATTACAATTGCTGACGTTGGCGTCTATTATCCAGAAAGAAGCCGGCAATGAAGAGGAGATGCCATTGATCTCAGCGGTGTTTCATAACCGCTTGAAGCGGGGGATGCGGTTGCAGGCAGACCCGACGGTAATTTATGGGCTCGACGCCTTTGATGGCAATCTGACCCGCAAACATCTACGCAGCAATACCCCGTACAACACCTATGTCAATGCCGGCCTACCACGCGGACCGATTGCCAATCCAGGTTTGGCAGCGTTACAAGCTGCGGTCTCTCCCGCACCGGAATCTTATCTGTATTTTGTCGCCAGCGGTGATGGCGGACATCACTTTTCCCGCACACTGAAAGAGCATAAT
Source organism: Thermodesulfobacteriota bacterium (assembly GCA_034722515.1). Lineage (GTDB taxonomy): Bacteria > Desulfobacterota > Desulfuromonadia > Desulfuromonadales > Desulfuromonadaceae > Desulfuromonas. The sequence continues at coordinate 27,013 of JAYEOA010000127.1, forward strand.
CGGGCAGTGCGCCGTTATCAGTTGCGGCGCTAATAATACTTACCTACCGCCGCATTCTGGACTAGCAGTCTGTCGGGCTTGGCGAATCGTAACGAGAAATTGACTGGTCGAGGACAGATTTTCGAACATTTTAGAGCTAATAGTGAGCCTATTTGTCGAAAATATGAGGGGATATGCACTGATCAGACGATTTCGCAGTAGATTCTTGCCAATTTTGTATATGAGACCGTAGGGGCTCGGCGTGTAGTGCCCCTACGGTTTTTGTGTAGAAACGTTGCATGCAACGGCTGATTGGTGTTCCTGTCCTGTTTGTCAGTAACGTCCCCTCCTTTACCTAGTGTATTTTTGCTGACCTTGCAGTGTAAATGAATTTGCGAGGGCATCATGTGTGATTTGCATGTAAGTTTTTAAATACCGACTCAGGATCAGCATGAACGAGTTTTAGCAATACTTTTGCTGGACCTGTTGGATGACGATGTCCCTGTTCCCAGTTTTGCAGAGTTCTAATACTGACACCAATTAAGGTTGCAAATTTTAATTGAGAAAAACCAATATCTTCTCGAATGGCTTTAACATCGGGCTCATTAAATTCAAATTTTCGTGAAGGTTCAAGTACACCACGCATAACTTTACCAGCTTCTTGTACGCTGGTTAATAATTCATCAAATAATTTATTATCCATTTCCAAACTCCAATTCAACTGCTTTTTTTATAGTTGACAATTGATCTTTTGTTAAATCACAAAGTTCATTTTTTTCATAAATGAAAAGCATATAAATTTGATCTTTGCTTTTAGCCCAATAATAGATTACACGAGAACCACCTCTTTTTCCTCTTCCGCTACCACTCCAGCGGATTTTTCGGATACCACCACTTCCTGTAATTATTTTCCCTGTATCTGGAAATTCAATAAGTTCATTTTGAAGCTCTTGATAAATGTCTTCATCCATTAGGCGATTGATACGTTTTGTGAACGTATGAGTTTCTATAATGACCATATAGAAAGTATACGTCATTGACGCATTTTGTCAATTAAAACAGGAAAGAAAAGGAAAGGGGTCGAAAAGGAAAGGGGTCGAAAAAGGAAAGGGGTCAAATCTGCCGTTGACTTACCTGTGCCCCCACCTTATATTAACCGACCAGCAGTTGTTGCCGATTCCAATTATTTCTAATAACTGATGCCCTCGCAAATTCATTTACACTGAATGTCGGCAA
>JAYEOA010000128.1:0-28199 GCA_034722515.1 Thermodesulfobacteriota bacterium
CCAAACTGTCTTTTATATTGAGCGCGGTTCCCGCCCGCTTGCTGTTCACTCCATCGCCGTCAATAGTGTACCAACGTCCCTGACTGTAGAGAAAGTTATCCAAGTGCAGATCTTTTTGTCGCAGACCGACCTGATGATGAGTCGCTAGTTCACAGAGTATTTGGCGCAAAAAATCGAGGCGCTGGTTGTCGTTGTTCAGACCTTGCCAGATTTGCAATGCGGTTTGAGCTGCCGGTAGATGCTCAAATATCAGCACCGGTGTCTGATCATCAAGCTGACCGGCAAACAGTAGTGCCGGGGTGGTGATGTTCGCCGCTTGCAGAGCGAGAATGCCGATTTTTTCTCGCTGATAATGGCGCTTGGCACTGTAGCCGTCGAGGAATAATTTGGCTATAACAGGCTTTTGTCGCCAGTGACCACTGCAAACCAATCGTTTGCCCGGTAGGTTGCGCAACGATTTTTCACACACCAGCGGGGCATTACTGTCAATCTCGTTTAGCTGTAGGGTTGTTGGCCAGGATGTAATATCAACGGGCATGGTTAATGGCTACGTTTCTTTTTGATGCGCTGTTCTACCTGATGCCACAGTTTTTTTGCATCGCTATTAAGCTGGTTAATGTCAAAATAGTGGCGAAAAAACAGCACTAAATCGCGATTGGATATATTGCCGGTGCGTCGGGCCAGAGCGGTCAGGTCGCGAACTTGTCGGCCACTGCTCCATGGCTTATAGCGACTTTTTTCCAGATCAATCAGGCACGCCTGATCATGGGGTGGGGCAGCTTTAACAAAGATATGCTTGGGGAATAAACAGCGATGTTCCAGACCTTGGTTATGTAATTTTGCGACTAGTTGTGCGCTACTTTGTACGATAGCTGCCCGTTGCCCTCGGGTATATCCATTATCCCATTGAGCTAGAATGTTATCCAATGGACGATAGTCATCCAGATATTCGGTTACTAGAATTGCCTGAAGGTCATTGCCCTGTTGCCGTGTGGCGCAATATACTGCTTTTAGCGCTGGAATTTCCAGTTGTTCATAGCGCTGGATAAAGTTATATTCCTTGATAAAGGTGGAGATGCCGCGCATTGGATGGAGCGGGGTGCGACTACGATAGTTACTCTGTCGTTTTATTACCACACGCCGGGTTTGCCCTGTTGCTGAGGTAAGGCTGTGAAGACAGACTCGACTCCAGCCGTTTTGACTACGACCATAGTTTCCCTCATCGACCGCTGGCAGTTCGAGTTGCCACCATGCTTCAAAGTTGTTCAGCTGGTTGTCGTTAAGCAACTGTTGCCATTGTGGACTGATGTAGACTTGATTTTCCTTCATGGTATCCTGTGAATTTAAATAAAAACTAGTAACTGTTCAGCGTGCCAGACTTGAGAGGTGCTGAATGGTTAAAAAAAACTAAATGGTTGAAGGTGGGCTTTTCGGGAGGCATGTTTCCCTTGAACTAAAACTGTATCACATGCTGGGGATCTAACGCCACTGCCTTAAAATTGATTTCGTCCGTTGCCTGTTAGTAGGAGGCTGTTAGCCTGTTACCGTATTGTTGTTTTTGTACCAGTGATATGTTTGTTCGAGTCCCTTCTGGATAGTCCATTTTGGTGCATAATGAAATGTTTCCTGTAGGTATGTGTTGTCGGCAAGGGAGCAGCGGATATCTCCCGGACGTGCAGCCGAATAGCAAACGTTGAGTTTCTTTTGCGATAATGACTCCACAATGTGGAGTAGTTCTAATAAGCTGGTTTTTTCCCCGTTACCAATGTTGATTGAGGTTGTGGGAGCATTGGTCATGGTTACAGCTTGTGACAGCACTCTGGTTAAATCGCTGACAAAAACAAAGTCGCGACTCTGTTGACCGTCACCATAGATGGTGATCCCTTGCTCCTTGATCGCTCGTTCGATGAAGATACTGATTACACCTGAATAGGGTGAGGATGGGTCTTGACGGGGGCCGTAGATGTTAAAAAAACGAAAAACCGACGTGTTTATGCCATGTTGGCGGCGGTAAAAGTCAATGTAGTGTTCGCTGGCCAACTTGTCAGCGGCATAGGGGGTCAGTGGTGCTAGCTGTGTGCTTTCTGTTGTCGGCAAATTTTTTACATTGCCATAGACCGCAGCGGAGGAGGAAAAGACGAATTTCGGTACTCTATTCAGTCGCGCTGCTTCCAGCAGATTGATGGTGCCGCCCAGATTGACTGCATGTGTTGTCACTGGATCATCAACGGAGGCTTGTACCGAGGCGATTGCTGCCAGGTGGATAATGGCATCCACTGCGCTGGTGGTTTCAATGACAGCCGCGTTGTCGCAGATATCAGCGTTGATGATTTTCAGTTGTGTCGCTTCTGCTTGTGGTAAATTTGCCATCTTTCCGGTCGAAAAATTATCCAGTACCCGAATATGGTGACCTTGATCAAGTAGTGTTTTCGTGAGGTGGGAGCCTATGAAGCCGGCACCACCGGTGATGAGTATATTCATGTGGTTACCTATCTATGTCATGATGTTGCAAGCGATAAAGTTATTGCCAGGACGACTCAATGACATGCGCTATTTGTTGTCTGGTGATTCACGTTCGATAATAATTAGCATGAAACTGACGTTTAAATCTAGCGCTCTATCAACATTAAATCTTCGGGTCTGACTTCGCCTCGCACCATTCCTGCCGCGTTGCGAAAACCTTGAAGTAGAGCTGGCTACTCCTGCGGTTTCGCGCCTTGTATGAACGGCACGATGCTGTGTCAGACATTCGAATCTCGAAATGCATCCGAGTGCGTAGATCCGACTATTCTTTTGAGTTTTAATTTCGCTTTGCTCCTAAATATTCTTATTGCGCAGTCTGTCTACTTGCTATATACTAAAAATATATAGCCAAGTAAAGAAGGAGGTAGCTTATGCCTACAGGATCAATTTTTGTAAACAATAGAACTCAAGCTGTGAGATTGCCTGTTGATACACGTTTCCCGGAGAATGTCAAAAAAGTGGCTGTGCGCATAGTTGGCAAGGATCGAATATTATCACCTATTGAAAACACATGGGATAGCTTTTTTATGTCCGAACAATCCGTCACTGATGATTTCATGCAGGAACGTGCTTCACAGGAACAATCGGAAAGAGAATCGTTATAATGCTGAAATACATGTTGGACACGAACATTGTAATTTATGTGATTAAACGCCGCCCGGTTGAGTTGCTTGATCTTTTCAATCTCCATGCAGGAGAGATGTGTATCAGTTCTATAACCTTTGCTGAGCTTATACACGGAGTAGAAAAAAGTACCAGACCGGAACATAATCTACGCCAGGTAGAGGACTTTGCTTCCCGTCTGGAAGTGTTTGAATACGGTAACAAAGCAGCTGCTCACTATGGTGATATCCGTGCTGACCTTGAACGAAAGGGAATGGTGATTGGTATCAATGACATCCACATCGCTGGACACGCCAGAAGCGAGGGAATAACTTTGGTGACTAACAACCTGCGTGAGTTTGAACGTGTAGAGGGGTTGCGTTTGGATAATTGGGTATAAAACGGGAAAGATGAGGGGTTGATTTACCCTGAATTAGGGCTAACCTCGTTGCGTTGCTGAAGAATATCGAGTATGATGTAGCGTTTACGTGTGGTTTGGAGTGGAAAACTTATCAAGTATGGAGTGCTTAAGTGGGTTACGATATACTTTTGGAGACGTTGCAGCAGCGGCTCGGTTATCAATTTAACTCGATCGAGTTGTTGCGCTGTGCGTTTATCCACAGATCGTTTGCTAATGAGCAGCTACGTGATCCTGCGGCGTGTAATGAGCGTCAGGAGTTTCTTGGCGACGCCGTTCTTGACCTAGTTATGGCCGATGTATTGTATCATAAATATCCTGAACTGCCGGAAGGGGAGTTGTCACGTATTCGTGCAGAACTTGTTAGTGCGCCTGCTTTAGCTGGTGTGGCTCGGCAATTATGTATTGGTGATTGTTTGCAACTTGGTCGTGGTGAATACCGTAGTGGTGGGCAGGATAAGGATAATTTGCTGGCAGATGCTCTTGAGGCTGTCTTTGGTGCTATCTTTCTTGATGGGGGTTGGTCTGCGGTGCACGGTGTCCTTGCGGGATTGTTTGGCGATGGGGTTCAACATGTTGTTGGACGAAAGTCTCAGGATTATAAAACTCGCTTTCAGGAGTTTGCTCAGGCACGCTATGGGCAGGCTCCAGTATATGAACTTGTTGCTACTGAAGGTCCAGATCATCAACGTGAATACACCGTTGCCGTTTCTTGTGATGGGCAATCTATAGGGCAAGGACAGGGGCGCAGTAAAAAAGCGGCACAGCAGCAGGCGGCATGTATAGCATTAAACATATTAGAAGCAGATGATTGCTCATCAATAGGTTAAATGCCGATTTGGGTTGTAAATATAAAGTAAATGGAGAACAAAAAGAGTGGATTCAAATAGGGGATTAATATCACAGGATGGCTTTAAGTCGGGCTTTGTGTCGATTGTCGGTCGTCCCAATGTGGGTAAGTCGACCTTGCTTAATCAGGTTCTGGGACAGAAAATAGCAATTACGGCCAATAAACCTCAGACAACACGTAATCGTATTCTGGGTATCCATACTACGGACGCTGCTCAGGTGTTGTTTCTCGATACGCCGGGGATTCACAAGGCAACGGGTAAGCTGAATAAGTATATGGTCGATCAGGCATTGGCGGCTTGTCGCGGCGTTGATGCGGTGTTGTTTTTGGTTGAAGCTACGAATCGTATCGGGGGTGGTGATGACTATATTCTCGATTTGCTTGCCGAGAGTGAATTGCCGATTTTGTTGGTGATTAACAAGGTCGATTTGGTGGTAAAGGATAAATTGCTGCCATTGATTCAAACCTATGCGGACAAATTCCCCTTTCGAGAGATTTTTCCAATCTCTGCGTCTACTGGTGAAGGGGTGGAGCGTCTGGTCTCTGTAGTGACACGGATCTTGCCTGAAGGGCCAATGTATTATCCTGAGGATATGGTTACTGATCAACCTGAACGTTTTATTGTTGCCGAGATGATTCGTGAGCAGATTCTATACAGAACCCATCAAGAGGTTCCCTATGGTGTTGCCGTTGAGGTCGAAACCTTTGAAGAGCGTCCGGGGAAGAATCTGGTTGCTATTCAGGCGGTGATCTATGTTGGGCGTGAGCCGCATAAGCGAATTCTGGTCGGTAAGGGGGGTAGTATGATCCGTACTCTTGGTAGGGAGTCACGGCTCGAAATCGAGCGCTTTTTAGGGACTAAGGTTTATCTTGAATTATTTGTCAAGGTGAAGAAAAACTGGATGGATTCGGATAGAATGTTGCGTGAATTCGGATACGAGTAGGTATGTATAGGGGTAAGCTGTAGAAGCGACTTTATTGGCGAAGTCTTTGACTTGGCGAATAGTTTGCGACTGCATTTAAGAAAAATGGTGAAAAAAGATGTCTGTTGTCGCAATTGTTGGTCGACCTAATGTTGGCAAGTCGACCTTGTTTAATCGTATACTGGGGCAGCGAAAAGCGCTTGTTGAAAATTTCCCCGGTGTTACTCGTGATCGCAATTATGCCGATGTCAGTCGCTACATTACTCCCTTTACTCTCATTGATACCGGTGGTTTTGAGCCGATAAGTGAGGAGCGGATGTTGGTGCAAATGCGGGAACAGTCGCAATTGGCCATCGAAGAAGCGGATGTTATTTTATTCGTGATGGATGCTCGTGAAGGGCTGACTCCTTCTGATTACGAAGTGGCAGATTTGTTGCGGCGTGTCAACAAACCGGTGTTTTTCGTGGTGAATAAAGTCGATGGTGACAGGCAGGAAGAGGAGGCTCTTGAGTTTTATGATCTGGGTCTTGAAATATATTATCCTGTTTCAGCAGAACATGGGCGCGGGATCAGCGATCTGATGGATGCAGTCATGGCTGAACTGCCACCGGCAATTCACGATGATCCGATCAATGGAGAGGTTCGTTTAGCCGTGATTGGTCGCCCTAATGTAGGTAAGTCTTCGTTGGTGAATAAAATGCTTGGTTATGAGCGCGTAGTAGCTAATCCAACTTCCGGGACGACCCGCGATAGCGTTGATACTCCCCTTGCTTATCATGGTAAACCATATACGTTGATTGATACGGCCGGAATCAGACGTAAGGGGCGAGTGAGCCAAAAGTTAGAAAAATACTCGATCATTCAAGCGTTAAAAGGGATGGATCGGGCTCACGTGGTGCTGTTGGTCATAGATGCCGAAACCGGGATTACCGAGCAGGATTTGACCATTGCCGGTTATGCCTTTGATAAAGGTCGTGCTATCGTGTTGGTGGTTAACAAATGGGACACCTTGACCAAAGATAACAAAACTATGCAAAATTTTATCGAAGAGGTGCGGTTCCAGTTTAAATTTATCCCGTTTGCGCCCATTGTATTTGTTTCGGCTTTAACCGGTCAGCGGGTGGCGACAATTATGGATACCGTTGAGAATGTTGCCGAGCATTTTAATCGCAAGGTAAGCACTTCGCAGCTCAATCAAGTGTTGGAAGCAGCACAGCAGGCTCACCCGCCGTCGATGTATCATGGCAAGCGTATTAAGTTTTATTATATTACCCAAACAGCGGTGCGTCCGCCGACATTTACTATTTTTGTTAATAGGGAGAAAGGCGTTCACTTCTCGTACCGGCGTTATATGGCGAATAAAATTCGTGAGCCATTCAAGTTTACCGGTTGTCCATTACGAATCAATTATCGTGACCGTGAAAGGTAGTTTTAGTGTTATGGTGTCTGCTGATATGTTTGTTTATCGTTGACAGATATTGTGGGGGGGGGGGAGTTTGAAGAAAAAGATTTTAATCGTTGAAGATGAAGAGAGTCTGTTGAAGTTGGAGAGTATCCTGTTTTTTTCACGTGGGTATGAGGTGATTGCTGTTGCCGACGGTATGGCTGCCTTAGATGTGTTAGCTCGCGAACGTGTTGATCTGGTGTTGCTTGATGTGATGTTGCCCGAAATCGATGGAGTGGAAATTTGTCGCCGCATCAAAGAATCACCACTGACTAGGCGGATACCGGTAATTATGTTGACGGCAAAGAAAAATCAGGAAGATATGGCTTGCGCTGATGCGGTAGGAGCTGACTGGTATATCACCAAGCCGTTCAAGTCAACAAAGGTAATTGAGGTTGTTGAACGGTTTATAAATGCAAAAACTTAAGTGTATGTTGGTGCAAGCGTGCGCTGCTGCGGTGTTTAGTTGACAAAAGTTGTTGTTAAGTGTTAAATGCCCATCACGCTGAAAATTGCTATGGGAATTGCATGCCCAATTTGAGAGGTGCTGAGTAAGTTACTTTATTTTTTGATTATTTACACTGGAGGTTCTTTTGTCCAAGGAAGAAGCAATAGAAGTAGAAGGCACTGTGGTTGAGCCATTACCTAATGCCATGTTCCGCGTTAAACTTGACAACGATCATGTTGTTTTGGCGCATATTTCCGGTAAAATGCGTAAATTTTATATCCGTATTCTCCCCGGCGATCGCGTGACGGTTGAGTTGTCTCCTTATGATCTGACTCGTGGACGTATTACCTATCGCGAAAAATAGTTTTGTGGGAGCGAATTTGTTCGCTAATTTAAAGATTTATCAATAAACGCAAGCCGGCTGTAGGCCGGTTTTTTGCATTTATAGATCTTGATATTTTAGAGCTAAATGTCCCGGTACGGAGGCACCATGCAAGAGCGCTATGACCATATTGCTATCGAACTCGCCTGGCAAAAAACGTGGGCTAATGCCAACAAATTTGCTGTTTCGCAGCAGTGCGATAAGCAGAAATACTATCTTCTGGAAATGTTCCCCTATCCTTCGGGGCGCATTCACATGGGGCATGTGCGTAATTATTCTATTGGCGATGTTGTCGCGCGGTTTAAGCGACTTCAGGGCTACAATGTATTACACCCCATGGGCTGGGATGCCTTTGGTATGCCGGCAGAAAATGCTGCTATTCAGCACGGCATTCATCCTGCCAAATGGACGGTAGAGAATATTGCTAAAATGCGTTTGCAGTTAAAACGTATGGGCTTTTCTTACGATTGGGATCGTGAGTTTGCCACCTGTAATGTTGAGTATTACAAGTGGGAGCAGCAGATTTTTTTACGGATGCTTGAACAAGGTCTGGCGTATAAAAAGAGTTCAATTGTCAACTGGTGTTCCGAATGTCAGACGGTGTTGGCTAATGAGCAAGTAGAAGACGATTGTTGCTGGCGCTGTGGCACACAGGTTGATGATAAAGAGTTGGATCAATGGTTTTTCAAAATCACTAACTATGCCGAAGAGTTGCTTGACTTTACCGATAAGTTGACCGGATGGCCGGAGTCGGTTTTAACCATGCAGCGTAACTGGATTGGTCGCAGTATCGGTTGTGAAATTGAGTTTCCCATCGAAAACAGTTCTGACAATATGAAGGTTTTCACTACCCGTCAAGACACCTTATATGGTGCAACTTTTATGAGTTTGGCAGTGGAGCATCCCAAAGCGTTAGCGTTGACCACTGCTGACCAGCACAGTGAGGTGGAGGCATTTATTGCCAAAATACGCAGTCAGGATAAAAATAAGCGTAGCGGCGATGATTACGAAAAAGAGGGAGTATTTACCGGCTCTTATTGCATCAATCCGCTAAGTGGTCGCAAAATGCCTATTTATTTGGCTAATTTTGTTCTCATGGATTATGGCACCGGCGCGGTTATGGCGGTTCCGACCCACGATCAGCGCGATTTTGAGTTTGCTAAAAAGTACGATTTGCAGATGGTGGTGGTTATTCAGCCCGAAGGTCAACCTCTGAATGTTGATACCATGCCCCAGGCGTGGACTGATTCCGGTGTAATGGTCAACTCCGATCGCTTCGATGGTTTGAGTAACGAGGCGGCCAAGGAGCAGATAGCTGATTATCTTGTTGGCGAAGGGCTGGGGGATAAAACAGTTAATTTTCGTTTGCGAGATTGGGGAGTTTCCCGTCAGCGTTACTGGGGAAATCCAATTCCGGTGATATATTGCGACAAATGTGGTGTCGTACCGGTGCCGGAAAAAGATCTGCCGGTGGTGTTGCCGACCGATGTGCAATTAACTGGTGAAGGCGGCAGCCCTCTGGCTAAGCATGAGGAATTTTACTCCGTTGCTTGTCCTAAATGTGGACAAAGTGCTCGCCGTGAAACCGATACCTTTGATACCTTTGTACAAAGTTCTTGGTATTTTGCTCGTTACGCCTGTCCTGAGTATGCCGATGCCCCGATTGATAAAGCTGCGGCTGAATACTGGTTGCCTGTCGATCAGTATATCGGTGGTGTAGAACATGCAGTGATGCATTTGCTTTATGCACGCTTTTTTACCAAAGTGATGCGTGATCTGGGTTACATGGATGTTGATGAGCCATTCACCAACCTGTTAACTCAGGGGATGGTGTGTAAAGAAACGCAGTCGTGTCCCGAACACGGCTGGCTATATCCTGAACAGATGGTTGATGGCAAGTGCAGTCAATGTGGTCAGAGCGTGGTGATAGGTCGCACCGAAAAAATGAGTAAATCGAAGATGAACGTGGTTGACCCCGATCATCTGATTGTTAAATATGGTGCTGATACTGCGCGGCTGTTCACTTTGTTTGCTGCTCCGCCGGAAAAAGATCTAGAGTGGAGTGAGCAGAGCGTTGAAGGTTGCTACCGTTTTCTTAATCGGGTGTGGCGTGTTATTTATGATAATCGTAAATTATTTGCCAAACGCTGCGCGGTTGAAACTGCCAGCGAAGCACGTAAGCTGCGGCGTATCACCCATCGTACCATCAAGAAAGTTACCGAGGATATCGATGGACGCTTCCATTTTAATACGGCTATTTCAGCCGTGATGGAGCTGGTGAATGCGATCTATCTTTTTGACGCTAAAAAAGAATATCCCGGAGCATTTGCCGAGGCTTTGGAAACTGTTGTGCAACTGCTGGCACCATTTGTACCCCATATTAGCGAAGAACTGTGGTCGTGTATGGGGCATGACACCGATTTGGAACAGGCAGGTTGGCCGCTATGTGATCAGCAAGCCTTAATCGAAGATGAAAAACTGATTGTCGTTCAGGTTAATGGCAAGGTTAGGGCAAAGATCACTGTTTCGGCAAGTGCCGATAATGCTACCATCGAGGCGGCAGCTTTAGCCGATGAAGTAATTCAGCGTTTTGTCGCAGCTAAAACCGTTCGTAAGGTGATTGTGGTTCCAGGTAAACTGGTAAATGTGGTGGTGGGATGAAAAATATAACTCTTGGCATAATGTTAATTCTGTTGTTGTTATCTGGTTGTGGTTATCACTTGCCCGGTCGTGGTAACAGTTTGCCCGATGATGTTCAGAAAGTGGTGATCAATCCGTTTGAGAACAAAACTACGCAACCGTTTATTGAAACCCAACTTACCAACGAAGTGCGAGATCAATTTGCTCGGCGGCGTACCTTGGACGTTGTTGCCAGTGTTGATCAAGCCGATGTATTGCTCAGTGGTACGATAGTTGGTTATCGATCCAATGCGATTGCCTATGATACTAATGATGATATTACTGAATATCGGCTAACCATGACTGTAGAAGCTAACCTTGCCCGAGTTAACGGAGAAGAAGTATTGTGGCAGGGAGCGGTGAGCTGGAGTGATGAATTTTTTGCTAGCAATGACCGTGCGCAGCAGGACTATCATGAGAGTCAGGTACAGGATAAAGTTACCCGTCGTTTGGCACAAGAGATCTACAACCGCATTACCGATAATTTTTAGTAATTCTAATCCATGGGTATTATGACATCCAACGAGCTATATAGTGCCATGAAGGAAAATAAGCTTCCTGCCATGATTTTTTTATACGGGGAGGAAGCTTTTCTGTTGGATGAGTGTCTTAATGTTTTGATTGACTCTGTGGTAGATGAAACCGCACGGGATTTTAATCTGCTGATAATGTCTGCCAAGGATGTCGATCCAACCGCTTTGATGGATACCGCACGCACATTGCCCGTTTTTGCTAATCGGCGCTTGATTATTGTCAAACAGGCACAACACCTGTTGGCAGCACAACTCGATATATTGAGTGGTTATATCAGTGATCCTGTCGATGAGTGCTGTCTGGTCTTTTGTGCAAACAAGATTGACAATCGCAAAAAGTTTTTTAAGCAGTTCAAGAAAAAAGGTGAGCTGGTTGAATTTAAACCGCTTTACCCCAACAAAATCCCCGCATTTGTGCGTGAGCGTGCCCGGCGCATGAACAAACAGTTTAGCGAAGATGGGCTGGCTTTGTTTTGTAAACGTGTTGGAACGAGTTTGAGTGAAATTGTCACCGAGTTGAATAAGCTGTGTAGCTATTGTGGCGAGGGTAACTTGATCGATGTGGCCGATGTGGCGGCGGTTGTTTCCCATGCCCGCATCGATAGTGTTTTTGATTTGACCGATGCCATAGGTGCCCAAGATTTGCCTCGGACGGTGGTGTTGCTAGAACGGCTTCAAGCCGAAGGGCAAGCTCCTTTGATGATTCTTGCGATGATTACCCGCCATTTCCGCCAGTTGTGGAAGGCTAGTGCGATGCTGGAACAAAATGCTTCACAGCAGCAGATTGCCAGAACCGTTCACATCAATCCCTATTTTGTCGGGTCGTTGATCAGTCAAGCGAAAAAGTTTAATCGAAAGCAATATCCACAGGCGTTCGAGTTATTTATAAAACTTGATTTAGCGCTCAAGTCCAAGGGAGCACATCCTCAAGCATTATTACAAAAAATGGCGATGGATCTGGTGCGGTTGTAAATATTCCATTCGAACCCTTCGCGGCTCTTAGATAATTGATAATGTAGGAGCCGCTCTCCGGAGCGCGAATGGTCGAAGCTGAGAAGCAACATTCGCGGCTTGGAAGCCGGCTACTACAGGAGCTGTGTCCTTCGTAGGAGTCGCTCTCCAGAGCGCGAATGTTCGTAGCTGTGATGCCCTTGGTTGGCTTAATCCATGGTATTTACTAATTTGGTTAAACGACCAACCTTACGGCTCGCTGTAGATTTGTGGATAACACCTTTGCCACATGCCTTGTCGATGAAGGGGATCGCTTTTTCCAGTGCGCTAGTTGCTGCTTCCTTGTTGCCGTCGGCAACAGCCAGACGAACAGCTTTAACCAGATTACGCATGGTGGTACGAACTTGAATGTTGCGAGTTTTACGAACGATATTTTGCTTGCTTCTTTTAACTGCCGATTTGTGATTAGCCATTTTAATCTCCGTGTATAATGTCGATAAATTGTAGGAGCGGTTTCAACCGCAAAGCCCTTGATATATTCAAGGCACTGTTTATAACATCGTGATGAACACCCGTCAAGATAGAAAATATTTAATGTCTACTGCGTTATTCTTGTTAAAATAGGTAGTTAGTTGCGGCTGTACAGTGTATTAATTTAATATAACTAAAGGGTGTCCCCGTGCTCCCCCTTTTCCTGCTGATGGGGCAACTTCAACCGCGAATGTTTTTGTTTATGTCTGATCGAAAAAAAATTACCGCTGCTACCGCCGTACTCAGTAGTGCGACGCTGATAAGCCGCTTTGGTGGTTTAGCTCGTGATATTGTCATTGCCTCGTTATTTGGGGCAGGTTTTGGTAGTGACGCTTTTTTTATGGCCTTCACTATACCGAATTTGCTGCGTCGTTTTTTTGCTGAAGGTTCACTCACTGCGGCCTTTGTGCCGACCTTTACTCAGGTACGACAGCAACATGGGGAGATTGAAGCACGGCGGGTCGTGAATATCTGCTGGAGTTTGTTGCTAGTGGTGATGATCGGTGTAACGCTGTGCGGTATGCTCGCCTCGCCGTGGTTGGTGAAGATGATCGGCGGCGGTTTTGCCCAGATTCCCGGCAAGATGGAACTGACTATCCATTTAACCCGGCTGATGTTTCCCTACATTTTTTTTGTTAGTTTGCTGGCGCTATTGACCGGTGTTCTTAATGTTTATGGTCATTATTTTATCCCGGCGATTTCACCTTTAGTGCTCAATGTAGCTATGATTGTCAGCGCCATTGTTTTTCATCAACAATTGTCCGTGCCCGTTGAAGCCTTGGCGTGGGGGGTACTTGCCGGTGGTTTGTTGCAACTTGCCATGACCCTGCCGGTGATGCGCCGCTACGGTTTTAATCTCAAGCTGTGCTTTAAGTGGCGTGACGTAGTGGTGCAGCGTATTGGCCGATTGATGATTCCCGGAGTGGTCGGGGTGGCAATTTATCAGATTAATGTTGTGGTTACCCGCTTGTTATCCTCATTTCTAGAGCAGGGGAGTGTGTCGTATTTGTATTACGGTCAGCGCTTGTTTGAGTTTCCGCAGGGTATTTTTGTCGTTTCTCTGGCTCAGGCGGTGTTGCCAACTATGAGCCGTCAAGCCGCAGCAGGCAAGGTCGATGAGGTAAAGGAATCGCTGCGCTATGCGTTAACCTTGATTGTTCTTATTACTGTTCCGGCCGCTGCAGGTTTGCTCGTTTGTGCTACGCCGATCTACAGTCAGTTATTTATGAGCGGTGCATTTAGTTACACCGATGTACAACAGACTGCGCTGGCGTTAGCCGCTTATGCACCGGGATTGTTATTTGTCGGTATCAGCCGGGTAATTGTCCCGACCTTTTATGCCATGAAGGATACGCGCACACCGGTGGTGGTGTCTTTTTGGACTTTGTTGGTTAATGTCGCCTTTGGTCTGGCATTAATGGGCGGTTTTCACCATGTTGGTCTGGCATTGGCGTTGACACTGTCGTCGATATTTAATGCCATGGTGTTGTTGGTGCTATTGCAACGCCGCTTGGGATCCCTCGCTTTAGGTGGGGTGGTTCAGTCCGCTTTGCGTGTTATTGTTGCAACGGCAGTGATGGCGGTTATTGTTCAGCGTTTATTGTTGTTTGGTGATTGGGCGGCAGGGTTGACTTTGGAAAATTTTGCCATACTGATTGGCGCTATCAGTGGCGGACTGGTGGTCTACGCTCTGAGTTGCTATTTATTGAACATTAAAGAGATGCACGATGTTGTTGCTATCGCAAAACGCCGCTTGAAAATACCTTGACGCTCACTTGCTAACGTCAATTCCATATGTCTTGATTTTTCTGTGCAGGTTTGATCGTTCTATCGAGATAGCTTCAGCGGTTTTTGAAACATTCCAGTTGTTTTCTGCAAGTTTGCTCCGAATAAATTCGCATTCAAAAATTTCTTTAGCTTCTTTGTAGTTGTTTGTTGCTGTCGTCGCTATCGATAGGGAGCCTTTATCTTTCTGACTTTTGATTTCAACAGGAAGGTTTTCCTCGGTGATGAGTTGTCCCGGAGTCATAATGACGAGACGTTCAATGAGGTTCTTTAATTCGCGAACATTACCTGGCCAGGGGTAGATCTCCATAATTTTCAGCGCTGTATCGGTTATTTCTTTAATATCGGTGTTTTCATTCTCACAGTAAGATTTTATAAAAATCTTGGTGAGGATTGCTATGTCTTGTTTTCGTTCCCGTAATGCGGGCACATGAAATGGGAGTACGTTGAGGCGATAAAAAAGATCTTGTCGAAAATTACCTGTTTGAATTTCATTTTCTAAATTTTTATTGGTTGCCGCAATTACGCGGACATTAACTTCAATGGTTCGCTGCCCCCCAATCCGTTCGAATTTGTGTTCTTGTAGAATACGTAAAACCTTCGCCTGGGTTTTAAGGCTCATGTCGCCAATTTCATCGAGAAAGAGGGTTCCCTCGTGGGCAAGGTCGAATTTGCCTTTTCGTTTGGATGTTGCACCAGTGAAGGAACCTTTTTCGTGACCAAAAAGTTCCGATTCGATCAAATCTTCAGGTATTGCGGCACAGTTGACTTCGATAAATGGTTTGTCAAAGCGTTTGGAGAGTTTGTGAATTGAGTGTGCGACAAGTTCTTTGCCGGTTCCATTCTCGCCGGTGATGAGTACCCATCCCGAAGTTGGAGCTGCAATGGCGATTTGTTGCTTAAGTTCTTCTATTACAGAGCTTGAGCCAATAATCTCGTAATTACGTGAAATTTTAGCCTTTAAATTTTTGTTTTCTTCGACTAGCTGGTTAACTTTTAATCCATTATGGATGCAGACTAGCAGTTTTTCCAGAGAAAGGGGCTTTTCTATAAAATCATACGCTCCTAGTTTTGTCGCTGTGACCGCAGTTTCGATGGTTGCGTGTCCACTCATCATAATGATCTGTAGATCCGGGTGGATAGTCCGGAGTTTTTCTAGTGTCTGGATGCCATCCATGCCAGGCATCCAGATATCCAGGAGAACGAGGTCGGGTTTCTCATCGTTTACCGCTAGTACGGCTGCGTTTCCGTCCTGTGCGGTACTTGTTTGAAATCCTTCATCTTGTAGGATTCCGACAATACTTTCTCGAATGTTTTTTTCGTCATCAACGATAAGAATTTGTGTCATAGCGCCCTCATTTTATATGTTCTCAATCGAGTTTATTGGTAATTCAATGATGATTTCTGTTCCATGCGGTGCATGGTCTTTTACCCTAATATATCCATTATGATCAGAAATTATTGTAGCGACGATAGCTAAGCCAAGACCGGTGCCTGTTTTTTTTGTTGAAAAATATGGTTCAAATAAGCGTGGTTTGTCAATGCTCGGGATGCCGCAGCCGTTATCACTAATCGTCAATGTGACCATTTGTAGCGGGGTGATCACTTTTGTTGTGAAATTAATCTCACCCGGTCGTTTAACGTCTGCAACGGCGTGTATAGCGTTGTCTAACAAGTTGATGATGACTCGTTTGATTTGCTCCTTATCCAGCTTTAGTGTTGGCAAGTTGGGGTGTTGATCAAAATTAAATGAAATATTTTTATGACCTTCTTGGTATAATACCAGTGACTCGGCAATGATATTATTGAGGTCTTGCGTTGTTGGATTGCTGGCTGGCATGCGAGCGAAGTTAGAAAATTCATTGACAAGGTTTTTTAAATCATCGACCTGGGTGATAATCATCTTGGTACATTCGTCGAAAACATCGTCGTTATCCGAAAACCGATTAAGATAGCGTCGTCTCAGACGCTGTGCTGATAGTTGTACTGGTGTGAGTGGGTTTTTAATTTCGTGGGCAATTCTTCGTGCCACTTCGCGCCATGCGGCCATGCGCTGCGCTTTTTGCAGCTGGGTAAGATCGTCAAAGACGATGACCGTTCCCATAAATTGATTATTTTCATCTAGAAGGCTGGTGATGTTGAGAAGTAACGTTAATTGTTGCCCTTGTATGCTAAGGGTGATTTGACGACGTATTGAATCCCTATTTGAGCGCAGCAATTCGCTTAAGAATCCCTTGATTATTTGAAGTTGGCTAGAGTTGACAACGTCTCGATAGTTTTTTGCGAGAACGTAGTTTCCGCGGATTCTCAGCATTGTTTCGGCAGATTTATTGATAGTAGTGATCACCCCTTTGCTATCTAAGGAGATGACGCCAGCTGTTACATTTTTAAGGACGATCTCCATATAACGTCGGCGTTGTTCAAGTTCAATGTTCGAGTCTTGTAATTCATCGTGAGCTACGTTAGTCCTGGTTCGTTCCTGACGAAGTTCCTCGGTCATTTTACCAAATGCTTCAATGAGGATACCAATCTCATCATTGCCAGCGGCTGGCAGGATGACGTCGAGGTTGTCAGCGCTAATTTTTTTGGTTGCGATAACCAGTTCTTGTAGTGGTACTGTGATGCTGCGTGCCAGCCTGAAGCCAAACCATGTAGCCAGAAAGATGATTACCAGAGCGATGAGGAGCAGGATTGCAATATAGCCTTGTTTAATTTTACCTTTAAGTTGTTGTGCTTCCTTGTATTGCTGGTAAGAAGATGAAATCTCCTGCATTTTACTTACCAGTGAGTAAGGTACGTAGTAATTAACCACAATAACCCCAACGATATCCTTAGTGTTCCAGTTAGATTTTACCGGGACAATTCCCCGAATAAGGTCTGCCTTTCCCGTTGGAGTGATGCGTGTGAATCGGCTGCCATGAAGAGCCTCCTGGATGATCTCTGATCCAGGATTGGTAAACTCAGCAGTAGGGACATCCGGGTTGGATACTCGAACAAGTTCCTCATGGGTTGATGAAAAGACTTCAACAACGCCGAGATTATATTCTTTTTGTTTGTCGGTAATGAGTTGGCGCAGGTTGTTTAATTGGTCATCGTTTAGCAGTTTATCATTTTTAATTCGAGTTGCGAGTTGGTCTGCATAATAGAGGGCATTGGTCGCCGAGTTTTTGTAATATGTTTGGGCGACGGCCAAAGATTCAGTTAGTGAAGATTCAATTTCAGAACTAAACCAGTTGTCGATTGATTTGGTGATAAACGCAGCTGATGCAAAAAATAACAACATCGTTGGGATCAACGATAACGATACAAAAGTAAGGACAAGTCGTGAACGCAGCCGGGATCCGGGAATATTTTTTTTTCGTTCTAAAATTAATTTGAATACATTTCGTATGATTAAGAAAAGAAACAGGACAATCAGCAGGATGTTGATATTGATGAGAACTAAAACCAAGATGTTATTGGATAGTTGTACTTGAGATGCTTGCTTATAGATTTGATCTTCAAAGAAAGGAAAAGCAACCATTAACCCAATAATGATAAGGATGAGTCCCCATTCTCGACGACGTTTGCGTATTTCAGGATGTTGTTGTTTTAATTCGGACATAGCGCAATATTGTGGACGAAGGGTTAATGTTTCTGTAACTATTTAGCACCACTCAAGTTGTGTGCCCATCACGCTGAGTAGCTACTATATTGTTTGTCATCATGTCACGGATTAAATGCAGGTGCAATGTCAATAAAAAAGGCAGCCAATGGCTGCCTTTTTTGCTGGATAATTTGTGATTGGTGTTATTCAGCCCAAGCAAGTTCGTTTTGAATAGCTGGTACGGGAAGTTTTAGAGCTTCGCGTAGATCAGCATCAGAAAATTCGACAATGCGGTAACTATCGGGTGTTGCCAGAATCTGCTCGACCATTTTATGGTTGATATCGTGACCTGCTTTATACGATTTAATATGACCTAGAATTGAAAATCCAATCAGGCTGAAATCGCCGATAGTGTCGAGAATTTTATGCCGGACAAATTCGTCGGAATAGCGCAGCCCTTCTGGGTTCAAGATGCGATCCTCGTCTATAACCACAGCATTTTCTAAAGAGCCGCCACGTGCCAGACCGATAGATTTGAGATGTTTAACATCTTTCATGAAGCCGAACGTGCGTGCAGAAGCGACTTCACGGCAAAGGGATTCGGGGGTCAGGTTGACCGATTTATGTTGCTGGCGGATGCATGGATGATCGAAGGAGAGGTCAAAGCTGATCTTGAAAAAACGGGAAGGGATGATGCTGACTCGTTTTTCCCCTTCAATCAGAGTAATTGGTTTATTTATAACAAGTAATTTTCTGCTACGGTTCAAGCGCGAGACTCCGGTTTTTTGCAATAAGTCGATAAATGGGGCAGCGCTGCCATCCATAATGGGAATCTCTGGACCATCAATATGTATATGCAGGTTATCGATATGGCATGCAGTCAACGCTGCCATAAAGTGTTCAACGGTGGAAACGCTAAGGTTGCCCTTGCCGATCACCGTTGCCAGTTGTGTGTTGATAACATTGTATGAAATCGCTTCAATTGATCGAGTGTTATCACCATCGGTTCTGTGAAAAATTATACCAGTTCCCGCCGAAGCGGGACGTAGTTTCATAGTAATATTGTTGCCGGTATGGAGTCCAATTCCGCTAATCTGGGTTGGTTTACTTATGGTGCATTGGCAAATCATAGAGCAATAACCTCACGGGTTTACGAGTTTCTGTTGTGGTCATTGTCTATGCATTATGTATGCCATTGTTTGTCGTTGTATAAGGTGGTGAATATATTGATTTTATTTGGTGATGTATTTGTGTTGCTGTTGCTGTGCTGCATAAATGTTGTGGTGTAAATGATACATTGTGCTCATATTCGGTCTGATCGCAAGATGCCAATGGCGAGCCGCATGCCCGGGATTACTGTGCAGATGCTGCAGTTTCGAGACGCTCTACACGTTTCTTGAGCTCGGCGAATTCTTGCTGTGTTACCAACCCAACCCGTTCGCACGCTTTAAGTACTTCCTGTGTGGCTTGCTCTTCCAGTTGTGATTGTTGTTTTGAAAGCGATTTTTGTAGCTTCTCGACGAGATCTTGTCCCTCTTTTTCGCTCAGGTTGAAACGTTCTTTGAGTTCATTTACCAGTTCTCCAGATTTTTGTTGAGTCAATGATGCTGCACCGAGGGTGGTTAATAGGGTCTTTTCAATAATTTCGAGCATGTTATTCTCCTCATAAGGCTTGTTGTGAAATCGATCAATATCGATTTTTAAATAGTAGCATGTTGTGCAAATATTTCAAGGATGATGGCGTCGCAAAAACTCACCAACTGCTGCGCCATTACAGAACCAGTCGTAATTGTCTCGTTGCTTCGATGTACGTATTAGACGTTGCATGCAACGTCTCTACAGAGACAATCACGCGCCTTGCATTTGGCGCTTTTTGCTTAGCCATCTGATTTTTTACTTTCTGCGAGGGCATCAAGGATGATGTGTTTATGCTGTATCAAGGGTTAATCTGGAAGCGTTTTAAAAATTTTTCGACGATATCCCACGGCGGCAGTGAGAGGGATTTCCAGGTTTTCCCCACCTGACGATTGGCGTCAGCTCTTTGATGCAGTGTTGCGTGGCATTCGCGCCAAATAATACCATGGATTTCGTCCAGATCATTTAAATAGCGGGTGACAATGGTGGTGCAAATTGTGACGTCATCGGGAAGCAGGATCTGTGCTTGTCCATGGGATGCTAGGACGATGGCGTGAGCTAAAAACTCATTATGTATCGACAGCTTTTCAGTTTTGCCCCGATGTGTCATTATTAGCTGATAGGTTCCCATGAATTCTTCGCTTATTTCCCATGGTGTATTCCCACGATCATAGAGCGATAACGCTGGGTGGAAAAATTCATATAGATAATGGGTGGGAAACTCAGGTAGCCCATGCACTTTAACTAAGTTGACGATTGTTGCCCGTAATCTCTTTTTGTCTACTTTTGCGTCTTGATGTGAATTGTGGCTGGTAAGTAACGTCGGGGTCGGACTCACCGTAGCAATCTCAATGTCGAGAAGTCGTTCCAGCTCGGCATCAATAGTTGCTAACCGTGCCGCCTCGCTCAGATCGTTAATCTCTAATGCAGATAACGCTTTAAGGATGATGTTGCTTGGTGCGGGTATGCGTGGCTGCCACTTTGAACGTTTGAAACGATTTATTTTGGGTTGGAGATAATGGAGGTAGCTCTGAGCCAAGGTAGAGTTTAGATAGTTTGCCAAGCCTTGCGGGTGAGCAGTTGAGTTGCTAGCATCGAAGTGGACTACCCCCTGTTCCAGTAGTTGATACAGGGTGTCTGAAAGGGAAAGAGCCAGGGCTAACCACTCCGGTTCAGCGTGGCGAAGATCCTTCCATGCCAGTGTTCGCAGCCGTTCCCCCTGTAGCTGGACTTGTGCCGTATCATCCTGATCCTTGATGGCTGTTATGTGGATGATGTATGGTGTATGGCGACTGATCTTGTACAGGGTGAATTGATCCAGAAGTAGCTTAATAATAACGTGACTAAACGGGCTGGATAGTATGTTAGCAGGCAGGTACGCATTGAGTTGGCTTTGTGGTGCCATAACCCCCAGTAGATAGCAAAATTCATACGCCCATGTTGGAGTTGATTGGTGAAAATTAAACACCCGCCCCGGCCAAACGAGTTTTAGGCGAGTGTGGTAGTTGTTGCGATAGTGGGTGTCGAGAGTTGCCATATTAAACAGGCACGCTTCAACTGTTTGTGTTTTTTGATGTTCCCCTGTTTGTTCACCTATTTGATCTTCTGGCGGTGTTGTTTGTTGTGTTGCCTTGAGACTGAAAATATCGCTTTCATGTTGTTGCCCCGTGGGCCAATCCATCAGCTTGCGCAGTAGATGTTTCATGGCGAGTCTGGCCGGTTGGTCTATTTCAATTAGTTGTGTTGCCGTGTTAGAGACGTGGTTGCAATAGATTGAAATGTCGGCACAGGCTGATCCCGGCATGTGTTCTGTTGTGTGACATAGGGCACTATGGATCAGCAGTTGTTTTAATAGCTGCCCAGCACGCTCCTTGTTGTTGAATATTGCAATCTGATCGAGTCGGCGTAACAGGTGGTGAAATAGTACCGCACTGTGTTCGTCGAGTTCTGGTTCGTCCTCGCATGCTTTTAAACACGCAAACGGCTGCCGGGGTAATTCTCCGGCAAGGTAGCGCAGGGCGAGATCCAGCTTTTCCGGTTGAATGTTGTAGGGAATTTTGTCGTAATACAGCAAGGTTAGCAGGCGAGCTACTGAGATTAGAAGTTTGTCCTTCGCATGTATCTCCAGTGGCGCAAGGTGCTTTTTGTGTCGATTTTGATCTCGGCGTAAATGCTCACTTAATGTGGGAAGTGCCCTGTTATGTACCCTGAGGCAAAGATTGGTCAGATGCCAATACGAAAATTTGTCGGGTGGGCAGGCGCCAAGAACCGCCAAGGTGCGGAACTTATCCATGAGTTGAATCAGTGCGTCCTCAAAAGAGTCAACACCGACACTAGGTGAACATATTTGCTTATGTATCGAGAGATCGTCAACACGCCAGAAAGTGATCTTCTGTGTTGTCCATGAGGCAAAATAACTGATTCCCAAGGCATGGGCACAGGATTGGGCTGTGTCTAAATCAAATTCCTCACTATCTGGGAAGAGGACGAACCCGCCTGCTACCAAACTGTCCTGATTGATCCAGAAAACGAGGTCGGGAGCTTGTTCACCCTTGCTGGTAATCAGGGGAGAGCCGAGTTCTGCCTTGCGAAACGGAGAACGACCCTGGGCAATGTACTCTGATGCCCATTGTGAAATTTGCTGCAGAAAGCTGTTGCGGCTAGCGGTATTCATATATAGTAGCCTGTTAATTGTTATCTTGAGGGTTGAACATGCTTGTTTGCTCCTGCTCTGGCGTCGCAGTGCGATGAAAGTGAAGGTAAGCTGATTTTGTTGCCATTCTACCGCGCGGAGTACGGTTGATGTAGCCCTGTTGGAGTAAAAACGGTTCAATGACCTCTTCGATGGTGTCTTTTTCTTCCCCGATCGCTGCGGCCAAGGTATCAAGACCGACGGGGCCACCACCGAACTTGTCGATAATTGTTGTTAACATCAGGCAGTCCATGTGATCGAAACCACGATGATCGACCTCAAGGCGCGTGAGGGCTGTGTCGGCAATCTCGGAGGAGATGTGACCATCATTCTCAATCTGGGCAAAGTCACGTACTCGGCGTAGCAGCCGGTTAGCAATGCGCGGGGTTCCTCGGCTACGGCGGGCAATCTCTGTCGCTCCCTCCTTATGGATGGGAACATTGAGGATTTCTGCACTGCGCTGCACGATGATCGCCAGTTGCTCATGGGTGTAGAATTGTAGTCTGGTGATGACGCCAAAGCGGTCGCGTAGTGGAGAGGATAATAACCCTGCCCGGGTTGTGGCTCCCACCAGTGTAAAGTGGGGAATGTCGAGTTTGATGGTTCGCGCCGACGGTCCCTGACCAATCATGATGTCGATCTGAAAATCTTCCATGGCCGGATAGAGGATCTCCTCCACTACCGGGGAGAGACGGTGGATCTCGTCGATAAATAGCACGTCGCCTTCTTCGAGGTTGGTGAGGATTGCCGCCAGATCACCTGCTTTTTCGATGACGGGTCCCGAGGTGCTTTTGATGCTGACACCCATTTCGCTGGCAATAATATTTGCCAGAGTAGTTTTTCCGAGACCTGGTGGGCCGTAAAACAACACATGATCCAGTGCTTCGCTTCGTAGTAGTGCCGCCTGAATAAATACGTTTAAGTTTTCTTTGGCTTTTTCCTGACCAATGTATTCTGGCAACGTGCGTGGACGTAACGGATTATCAAAATTGCTGTCGTCGTCACGGATGTCGGGAGTTATTAAGCGTTCAGGCATGTTGTTTATCCTGTCAACAATCAGCGAATAAGATGTTTGAGGGCGGCCTTTAGCACCGTTCCCATGGTGTCATTGGGGAGTATTTCAAGTTTTGCCAGCGCGGCAGTCGCCTGTTTCTCTTTGTAGCCCAGATTGATCAATGCCGATAGTGTGTCATCATTGACGTTATTGTTGGCGATTCCCTGTGTGTCTGACGCAGGCAACTCATTGCTGGTTGCCACCAGTTTGCGAATTTTATCCCGCAGCTCAAGGATTAGCCGTTCTGCCGTTTTTTTGCCGATTCCGGGCAGTGTTGCCAGTCGTTTGGCGTCCTCGGTCAGTAAGGCGTCACGCAGATCGGCACATGACATGTGAGATAAAATATTTAGCGCAACCTTGGGGCCAATGCCTGAGATAGATAGTAGTAGAATAAACAGCTCTTTTTCGGCGAGGCTCAAAAAACCAAACAGCAGCAAGGTGTCTTCACGCACGTGGGTGTAGATATGCAGCGTTACTAACCCCTCATCTGGCAGAGAATAGAAGCTGGAGAGGGGGATGGCAACCTGATAGCCGACGCCATTGATATCCAGAATGATGCGCTCTGGAGTTTTACTGACCAATTGTCCCGTGAGTAGCGCAATCATTGATGTGAACCTTTCCCCGCCAATTTTCTTGGTGCACTCTGGGCGGACAACGCCTGTTTTAACTTGTTAGAATGATGACAACTGTTGGCGTGGCAAATAGCAACGGCCAGGGCATCCGATGCATCCTCTTGAGCAATCTCAGGTAGTTTCATCAACGCCTTAACCATCTGTTGTACTTGTGTCTTGCCAGCTTTGCCGTAGCCGACCACGGCACTTTTAACTTGCAGGGCGCTGTATTCAGAAACAGGAAGATCAGCGTTGACACTGGCGACGATGGCTGCGCCACGCGCCTGCCCCAGTTTAAGGGCAGATTGGGCATTTTTGGACATAAACACTTGTTCGATGGCAACAACGTCAGGTTTATATTTGTCAATCACTGCGGCTAAGCCATCGTGAATAATCTTTAATCGCCGGGGCAGATCATCTTTATTATTGGTGTAGATTGCCCCGTTGTCAATGTGGGTTAGCCGATTTCCGTACTTTTCAATCAAGCCGTAGCCGGTGATACGGGTGCCGGGATCGATACCGAGAATGCGCATGCTGATGATTTATCCGAACAGCTCAGCCATAACCTCATCGCTAAAGTCGGCATTGGTATAGACATTTTGCACGTCATCATTGTCTTCCAGCTTTTCCATCAACTTGAGCATTTGATCTGCTTTTTTGATGTCAAGTTCAACCTGGGTTTGGGGTAGCATGGTCACTTCGGCACTGACAGATTCCAGACCGCCGCCGATCAAGGCATCACGTACCGCAATGAAATCGCCAGGATCGGTGAGTACTTCGTAGCTGTTTTCCTCGTCCTTGACATCTTCGGCACCATTTTCAAGGGCGATCTCAAAAATAGTGTCGTAATCAACCTCATTGTTAAAAGTGATAAGTCCTTTGCGGTCAAATAGAAAGGCGACGGAACCATCTACCCCCAGACTACCATTGTGTTTGGTGAAGCAATGACGGACGTCGGCGACGGTGCGGGTGCGATTATCGGTGAGGATTTCAACCAATACTGCTACGCCACCAGGGCCGTAGCCCTCCATGGTTCCCTCTTCGTAGTTAACTCCATCAAGATCGCCGGTACCCTTTTTAATTGCCCGCTCAATGGTGTCCTTGGGCATGTTGCCTGCTTTGGCTTTGTCAACCGCCGTGCGTAGCCGTGGGTTAGCCTCCTGATCGCCACCACTAATTTTGGCCGCAACGGTGATCTCCTTGATCATCTTGGTGAAAACTTTACCACGTTTTGCGTCTTGAGCGCCTTTGCGATGTTTGATGTTTGCCCATTTACTATGTCCTGCCATGTGTCTTTCCTCCAGAAATGGTAACTATTTAAATTGTTCAGCAATATCGATTGTATGATTCTTGCCTTGTTGTTGATTTCAGGTGGTTGAAAAAAACCCATAGACAATACCACGAAGGCAAAAGTAGCGGCAAGGGCAATGTCGAATATGTTTGGTTGTTTATGGAGATTGGTGGATAAAAAAACGCCGCACGAAGGAGAGAGATCCAGTGCGGCGCATAAATTAGGGAGTAAGTTAAATAGGGGGGTAAAGCATTGTTCTCCCGTGTCATTATTATTGCCTTAGTAGTAAGCAGAGAGTATGCCAGTTTATGTTTTTTGAATAAAGATTGTTGTGGATTATTCAAACTAGCTGAAATGTATGATGTTTGTAGGTTGTAGTGTTTTTTGTGTCAGGGGGTGAAGGTGGTCTTTTTTGTGACAGGTGTGTGACGAATTTGGCACACCGTTGAAAGTGTGTGCCATTAGCGTCACAGGTTGGGTTGGTGTGCTCAGCATGTGCGATCTACTGTGGACGAAAGTTGTCTCCTTTTAGACCGTGTCGTTCCAGTAGTCGGTACAGGCTGCGCCGGGGAAGTTGAGCTGCTCTGGCTGCTTTGGATACGTTGCCGTTGGCGTCGCTAAGATAGCTTTTTAGTAGACCTTTTTCTACCAAGTTTATCTGCTTTTCCAAGGTGTGCCGGAATGAGGGCGGGGGACTGTTTGGGTCATCACGATGTTTTCCGATCAGCTCGGTAAAAATCACCGGTAGGTTTTCTAGGTGAATACAGTTGTCTTGAGTTAGTACCGCTGCACGCTCAATAATATTTTGTAGTTCGCGGATGTTCCCCGGCCAGTGATATTGGCGCATGGCTTCAATGGCTCGGCGATCTATGCTGTCTATGGTTTTGTTGACTCGCTTGCTGGTGCTGTATAATAGATGTTCTACTAGTTCCTCAAGTGAATCCAGCCGGTTACGCAGTGGTGGCATGGTGATAGAAAAAACATTGAGGCGATAAAATAGATCTTCACGAAACCATCCTTCTTGAACTCCTTGTTCAAGGTTTTTATTGGTGGCCGCAATCAGGCGTACATCGACCCGACGGGTTGTATTGTCACCAACGGGGCGGATTTCGCCACTATCGAGTACACGTAACAGCTCTGCTTGCAATTTGGGGGTGATATCGCCAATTTCGTCGAGAAATATGGTTCCACCGTTGGCGGCTTCAAATATCCCTTTTTTGTCTACCAATGCTCCGGTAAAGGAACCTTTTTTATGACCGAACAGCTCACTCTCCATCAAGCTGTCACTCAATGTTGTGCAGTTGAGGGTCATCAGAGTTTTGTCGGTTAGTTGGCTCATTTGGTGGATGGCGCGAGCGGTGAGCTCTTTGCCGGTGCCACTCTCTCCACGGATGAGAACCGTTGTTGCTGTCGGACCAACTTGTCGAATCAGGTTTTGCACCTCGATGGTGTGCGGATCTTTTCCGATGATGGAAATTTTACCAAACTCTTGCGAGAGGGCATGCTGTGCCAGTTCATATTTCTGGGTGAGGATAACCCGATCTTCTTCTAGTTGTTTGAGGGCAAAAGGGAGGCACATTTCGGTGTCGGCTAAGCCTTGGTGAACAGCAATGGCCAACTCACGGCAGGTGTTGTAGCCGCAGGCACCACAATCGAGTTCATCTTGTTGGGTGGTCTTGTTTGTTTGTTGTAGTATTTTGCGAATACTATCACCACCTGGCTGGTCTAAGCGTTGGTGTTTGTTGAGGAAACTTCTGCTTAAGTTAAATGTTGGCATCTGTTGATCGTAGCTATTGTTCGTATTGTAACAGATGTCGCTGTTGTCAAAATGCTTATGAATCAGAGTGCGCTTGGCAAAGGTGGTGAGGCGATTGTTGCGACCGGGCCCACCGATGCAGCCGCCATTACAGAAGCGAATATCGACAAGGCGAGCGGTGATCCGTCCGGCGGCAAGATCACGAATGATCTCCAGCGAATTTTCTTCCCCTTCGGCAGAAATGTAGCGAGGGTGAAAAAAATTATCTTGAATATTGAATGCTTTAAACGGTCCGCCGGTAATGGGGAATAGGCAGCCATGGTTTGGGCGGATACCATCAAAGGCGGTGGAGCCTAATCGGGTAAGATCCAGCCGCTGCCGGTGAAACATGCGGCTAAGTTCTTTGTAGGTGAGCACCGTATCGATAGCTCCGGCAACCGGTTCTGCAGCAATCTCAAATTTTCCGGCAATACATGAACTGATATAAACTATGCGAGTATCTGCCCCGTTAATCTCTTTCAAATAACGACCAATTGCGATCATTGGAGAAACAATTGGCATGAGGTTCTTGAGCATTTGCGGGTAGTGACGTTCAATCAGGTCAACAATAGTGGGGCAATGGGTGGTAATGAGGGGGCGGTCTGAAGATTGAGTTACCTGATCATTGTAGGCTGTAGCGATCATTTCAACCCCGGATGCACCCTGATGGACTTCGCTGAATCCAAGCCTCTTTAGTCCCGTTACCAGTTGACCGGCGCTGATATCGTGATAGAAGGCCGGGAATGAACAGCCGACCACTGCAATGGTTTTTTTAGCTGTTGTCAGCAGTTGCCGGGTTTCTTCGCTACTGTCGCTAATAACCTTGGCTTTTTGGGTGCATACAGCGATGCACTTGCCACAGCCAATGCAGCGTGAATGGATAACCTCAGCATAATGTGCTTTTACCTTGATAGCTTTAACTGGGCAATTTCGAACACAGGCATAACATTTGCGACAGCGCTCTTTAACAGTTTTGATCGGCCCCATGGCTAGCTCTCCTTTTGACGATGCCCGTAGTGTGCCATCGATGGCACACGGTGTCAAGAAAGAAGAGTGCGATGGAGAGGGGGGGGACGTTCTTTACATATTTACTTTCTCGATAAAACAACTTAAATTCTGATCATCATCCCCAAGAGCGCTATTGGAAGCTGGATGCAAAACTGCGGACTGATGAACAAGAGCATCATATAACGCATAGGCTGGAGGCGAGTTGGCACAAGACAACGAAGCTATGTAATCTAACGGCTAGCGTAAATGATGCAGTGGTGCAGGGAAAGTTCAGGAATTTTAGTTGCCTTGTCAAGAAAGTTAATATGTAAAGAGTGTCCTCTCTGCTCCTATGGCCTAAATCTTTTGATTTTCAGGTCTTTCAAAACTTTGTAATGTTTATCGTTCCCCGTAAGAACAGGATTACCATAAGCGATTGCCGTGGCTCCGATAAGCGCATCTGCCAATTGCATTGAAT